>JANLHC010000218.1 GCA_024654465.1 Candidatus Scalindua sp. | reverse complement strand
TGATACATTCGTTCAAACATAAAGGGCTTCAAGAACTTTATAAGACTGGCAAGACCGGACGTATTGATAAAGGAATGCATAAACGCATTCTAAGGCGACTTGACGCATTGGCCTCAGCATCCAGGCCAGAAAACATGAACATCCCCGGTTTTGATTTTCATGGATTACAAGGCTGTGTGCCGAAACGCTACACCGTCCATATTAACGGCCCTTGGTGCGTGACGTTTGAATGGGATGATGGTGCTGAAAATGTAGATTATGTGCAATACCATTAAAGGAGAAAAATGATGACTAGACAACCGACACATCCGGGTGAGATTTTGAAGGAAGATGTTTTTCCAGCTTTGAAACTCAAGCCTTCAAAGGCAGCGGAAGCCTTGCAGATTTCCCGCCAGTATATGAGCGACATACTGAATTGCCACAAACCGTTTACACCCTTTCTTTGTCTGAAAGTGGGTAAGCTTGCCGGAAACGGGCCGGAACTGTGGATGAATATGCAGAGCAAATATAACCTTTGGGAAGCACAGCAGAATCGAGAAAACCAAAAGATACTGGCCGGTGTTCCAACCCTGAAAGATTTAGAATCTACCCTTAAAGGATAAAAACATTCCGGTCCCGTGTAAACCGGTCATGTGCACAATCTATCACTATCCGCCTGGAAATGACCGAACTCAACATCTCTGCAAGGGGCTATAATAAGATACTCAAGGTCGGCAGAACAATTGCAGACCTTGATCACAGTGAAAATATTTGCATAGAACACGTTTCAGGAGCCGTCCAGTACAGAAATCTGGATCGTGATTTGTGGAAATAGATGATTACTCCTTAAGAACCATATGGTATGTTTGTATCTTGACAGCCAATTATTTGTTTGGTAAATTACAAGACATTATTCATTTAAACCATTTTTCAGGTAATACAAAATGAAGAGATTTCTATTTATACAAATACTATGCGTAGCCTTTCTCCTGATATCCTCTGTAACCTCGACATATGGCGCTGATAGTTTTAAGGAACATTATAATAAAGGTATTGATTTTTACAAACAGGGTAAATACGACCAGGCCGGAGAGGAATTTAAGCAGGCAATAGAATTAAAACCTACTGATGTTTACGCTCTTTATGGACTAGGGAATACATACTATTGTAAGGCAAAATATGATGATGCTGTCGAAATTTATGCTAAGGCTATAAGTATAAATCCTGATTACGCGAAAGTGCATTATTCGCTGTCTCTTGCCTATAGTAAATTGGGAATGACACGTGAAGCCGAAAAGCAGAAGACGATATTCAGAAAATTGTCTCAAGGAGGAGAAAGCACCGGTTCATCAACACCCGCAAAGGCGTCACACACCAGTTCACATGAAAAAGTTGATAATTCTCCAAAAAAGACTTTATCCTCTGCTCCAAAAAAATCATTACATGAAGTGAAACGTACGGATACTCATGCAGCAAGTGGACATGAAACGAAGGATACTCATGACACGCCTGCCGCAAGCGGACATGAAGCAAAAACACATGACACACGTGCAGCAACCGCACGTGACAGAGGGGGAGATTCTCATTCCACCATCTTTAAGGGTTATTCAGGGGAAACACATGAAGCAGATAAACGTGTTTTTAGGGAAAAACCTCATGGAACACATAGTTTTTCAACAAAACCATTCAGTAGTGTTAAGTATTTTATTCAGGATAAATGGTATTCATCCGGTATAAATAAAATATGGATTTGTGCTGCCGGCTATATTTTTGGAACTCAAATATGGCTTTGCGTGGTAGCGTTCTTTTGCGTGATCGTCTGGAGAATCCGAGAGAGGGTCTAAGCACCTTTTTTTATCCTCATAAACCCACTCCTTTACATCAAGATAAAACCATTCTACAAGGAGGTTTTTTGTTAAGCCTTAGAAGGAGTACCAAGTCTGTCGTTGCCTTCTTTTTCTATTATTCCGGGATCTTTGCTTTTTATAAAAGGTTCTTTATGAAAGGGACGGTTACTATATTGATGTTCCATCGTGTAACCGAAGTCTTTTTTGACGTCAGTCTGTTGGTTAAAAGAAAGACTTTTGAGGAATGTCTGAAATATATTACTCAAAGTTACCCTGTAATCTCAATGGACTTCTTATCACAGAATTTTGACAAATGGGAAAACATACCTGATGACAGCTTTGTGATTACTTTTGATGATGGATGGATAGATTTTCATGACACCGCTTATCCAATTCTAAGCCGTTTAAAGGTTCCTGCAACGGTTTATTTGACTACCGGTTTTGTATCATCAAAATGCAGTTACTGGCAGGAAAGGTTAAATGATTTGCTTGTACAAATATTGGCAGGAAAAAAAACACTCCGGACAAAAGATAGTATTATCTCTATACTTGAGATAAATCTCAAACTGAGAGATGTAATATTGAATAGTAAGGCGACAGAGGTAACATTCAAATTTATTGATTATCTTAAAGAGTTTACACATGATAAGATATTGAAAACTATTGCTGATCTGGAAATGTTCCTGGAGGGTCATTCCATTAAGATTGATAATAACAAAGAGAGGCCCTTCGTCAACTGGGATGAACTTAATCATATTAAAGAACCGGATATTTCGTATGGTTCCCATACTGTAAACCATATGATCTTGACCAACGAACAAACGGATGTAGTTGAGAAAGAAATCCGCAAGTCAAAAGAGATTATTGAAAAAGAGACAGGGAGGGATGTTATTCATTTCTGTTATCCAAACGGAAATTATAATGATGAGATAAAAAAAATTGTTTCTGGAACATATAAATCTGCATGTACAACCAACAGTGGTTTTGTCTCAAAGGACTCAGATATTTATGCCCTCAACAGAATTGGAATAAATGAAGAGATGGTTGCTGGCTTGAGAGGCAATTTCTCCAAATATGTGTTTACACTTTCTCTGTTTCTAGAGTCTATCAGGAAATAAAAGCTTTATTTTTTACTATAACTTTAGTTCACTTCAAACTTCCCGCCTAACAAACTGGCGGACAAGTAGGTACTTTTAACTTTTCCTGAGACTCAAAAAGATTTGTAGAGTCGTACTATAAAGCATTATGGGATATCTAAAGAACAGAGCTGCCGTTCTGCAATACCAGAATATTTCTGAAGATAAGACAAACTTCCTGGACACATGGATCCATTACAAATGCTTTGAAGAGCAATTGGACTACTTTTCCAGGAATAATATACCCATCATTCCTTTGTGCGATGTCGATGCTTATATAAGAGGTAACTTACATGTGGAAAAACAGTCCTTCTCCCTCACATTTGACACAGGATTTATTGAACTCTATACCCTCTGTTACCCATTGTTAAAGAAGTATGGATATCCCGCCACATTCTTTATTCGCCCTGATACCGTTGGGAAGATAGAAGACATTAATGGCAGGAGGGTGCAGTATATGAACTGGAACCACATCCGCAAACTTGCTGAGAACGGGATGACTATTGGCATATTAGGCGGTAGAGGGAGGATGGTATCAGATACACTCTTGGAAGAGATAGAGGAGGAAATCAAAGAGTTTAAGCCAAAGTTTGAGGAAGAATTGGGAGAAAAGATCGTATATTATTGTGTCAGCGATGGCGTTCCTACGAAACAAATGATAAATTTATTTAAACAAGAAGGCTTTAATGCTGTTTTTTGTCAGTCTCCAACCGAACAAAAGACCCACTCTTATGCTGTTGGACGGATCCAAATAGATGATAATGACCTTAATATCTTGGTCATCAAAACAAGTATGGCCTATGTCTTCTTTAAGGATTCCAGATACTGGAAATATCTTCGTCAATATAGATTAGACAAATTTATCCATTGCGCCTCTAACATCATGAACCGATTGAAGGGTAAAGAAATATGCTAAATAAAATAGTTGTATCAAATGGTGTCTTTGTAGATCAACTACCGGCAAGCTTCTTAATGTTTATCATCTGATTTTTTTGGAATTCTTGAACGACATCCCGCCTATATAAATACTTGGAAACATGCGGTCTTCTTTGTAATATATATTCCTGTGCATCCTCAGGTGTCATCCCCTTAACCGCGATCAACCAACAAAGAATAAGTGTGGCGCTTCGGCCTTTTCCCGCTTTGCAATGGACATACACCGAAGACCCATTCGCCCTGTGCTCCTCTATAAAATTTATCCCTTTTTCAATATCCTTGATTAAAGGGGAGCGGAAATCTGTCGTAGGTAAATGTAGCTGTGTAATATGCTCCGCTTTATATAGATCACACGGGCCAGGCCACTCCTCACACATATTCACAATTGCGGTAACGCCCAGTCGCTTTAAAGAGCGAGTGAGATGTGGGAAAGGCAGGGCCCCAAGTATTACATGTGGATAGATTTCGTTCCACCACTCGCGTCTCGGTATTATTTTTGACAGAATTATATTCCACAGCAAGCTTGGGTAAAATAAGGATCGTATTACCGGAACGTTCATATGATCTACCTATCGGTTTTTAGGAAAATATTTCTATCGCTATCGCCTATAACTATTTTCTGATTTAGCATCCCGGTCCATGGCATGATATCGTGCACCAGCATACTCAATCAGTAATGGCCACACTACTGTTTCTTTCTTTAAATATGTAAAACAACATATCATCGAAATTCTCAATTGTCAAATAAAGCCCTTCCTATGTCCTCACGTTGAAACCTTTCATCAACTTGTCAAAGAGTTAATCTTGCGAAAATATTAGGTTATCACTCATAATATTTGGATATGCATTTGTTTCCTGTAGCTCTAATAATATTACTTGCATTAGCATGGTATCAAATATAATATCTAAATGTCATATTTTGCCGTTTCTTTTGAGAAGCAAAAAACACCTGATTTTAATATACAATGCTTGCTGAGAGGATTTCATATTTAATAGATAATAGAAAAGCATGAATATAAAACCGTATGTTGCTATAGCGAGGCCGGACCATTGGTTTAAAAATGGCTTTATGATATTAGGGATGATATTCGCAGTTTTCATAAAACCGGACGTTCTTAACACCCGCTGGTATATTCCAATCATAATTGCTGTAGTCGTGGCTTGCCTCGTCGCCTCAAGCAATTATGTAATTAACGAGATACTGGATGCCCCCGGAGACAAGCAACATCCTGCAAAGAAGAACAGACCTATACCATCCGGGCGGATATTTCTCCCATTCGCTTATACGGAATGGATAGTATTAGCGGTTGTCGGCCTCATAATAGCTTATTACTTGGGCCACTCTTTTTTCATAGTTAGTCTGATATTCTGGTTGATGGGGATTATCTATAATATCCCTCCATTCAGGACAAAAGATGTCCCGTACATAGATGTATTAAGCGAGGCCATCAATAATCCCTTGAGATTGCTTTTGGGTTGGTTTGCTATAATACCAAACAGCATACCACCAGTTTCTCTTATAATAGCTTATTGGATGGCCGGGGCGTTCTTTATGGGCGTGAAAAGGTTTGCAGAGTACAGAGCTATTAATGACACAGAAACATTGGTAAAATATAGAAAATCCTTTAGATATTATAATGAAAGAAGGCTTCTTTTTAGTATTTTTTATTATGCGGTAACATGTTCTTTCTTTTTTGGAATATTCATAATAAATTACCATCTTGAGCTTATTATCTGCGCTCCGTTTTTTCTGGTTTTTTTTAGTTGCTATTTAAGGCTTGGATTTGATCCTGACAGCCTGGCACAAACCCCTGAGCACCTATATAAATACACCAAACTAATGATTTACCTGGCAGTATGTCTTATCTGTTTTATTATACTCATGTTTACGAAAATAGAATTCTTATATGAATTTTTTAAAATTGTCCCTTACAATATAGAGTCTTTGTGGGTTTATTAATTAAACTTGCGGTCAAGTTCGGGTCCTAATTTTATGCAAAAAAAAACAGCAAATAGGTTATTATTGGTGAACCCACCGTCAACTGTCTATGCTCATTCGAAGATAAAAGTTGGCATAACTTATATTCCACAAATTTCATTAGCATCATTAGCTGCCATGGCAGAAAGAGATGGACATACTGCTCGAATTCTGGATCTTTGTGTATGTGATAATCCAATAAAAGAGTTCAAGGAAACACTGAAGATTTATCAACCAACCACTCTCGGGATTACGGTAATGACCCCTAATTTTAACAATGCAAGTGGGCTTGCTCGTCTGGCAAAAGAAGTGGTCCCCGATATCTTGACTATTGCGGGTGGGGCCCATCCTTCAGTCCTGCCGGAAGAGACTGTATCTAAAGGGAAGTTTGATGTTGCCGTAATAAGTGAAGGCGAGGAGACTATGGCCCAATTGCTCGAACAGGATAAATGCCTCTCTTCTATCCATGGAATCGCTTTTCGCGCAGATGATGGGGCTGTTAAAAGGAATCCTGACAGGGCTTATATCAACGACCTTGACAGCTTACCAATGCCGGCCTGGCATCTATTCGATCTTTCAAGATATAAGGCTTCCAGGCTTACGTCCCGCAAACCACCAGTTGGAGCTATTGAAACAAGCCGGGGATGCCCACACGCGTGTATATATTGTTCCAAAGATATTTTTAGTCGAAAGGTGCGATACAAGTCTGTTAATCGAGTTCTGCTAGAGATAGAACATGCCAAACACTCAGGTTTTAGAGAGTTACATGTCTGGGATGATCACTTCGCAACAAACATAAAACGTGGAAAGGAAATCTGTCAGTCCATTATCGAAAAAGGTATTCAGATGTCTTTGAATATGTTTTCCGGTATGCGAGTAGATAACGTGGATTATGAACTCTTTCATCTATTAAAGCAGGCAGGATGCTATTGTGTCGCCCTTGCGCCGGAAACGGGTAACCAGAAGCTCTTGGATGCAATCAATAAGGGTATTACTCTTGATGATTGTCGTCGCGCCTTTGGGTTTGCAAAACGAGCAGGGCTGGAAACTACAGCGTTCTTCATGATAGCGCTACCCGGCGAAACACCCAAAACCATCGAGGAAACAATCAAGTTTGCTATTGAACTTTCACCGGATTACGCAAAGGTCAGTTTTGCAACACCGCTACCCGGCACTGAACTTTTTCGTATGCTCCAGGCCGACAACCGCATTAAGACTTATGACTGGTCTAAATATGCTTTCCATGATGTATCAGAGGTGTACGAACACCCTACAATGTCCTGGGCAGATCTGGAGCATTATTATGACACTTTTTACAACCGCTTTTACCTTCGACCGGGTTATATTCTGAAACGTCTTATTGGAGGAATATCTAATGGCAGGGTGATATACGATATTTATTATGCTCTGAAAACATGGTTTAGAAATCGGAAATAACAATGATACTTTACTTTTCTAAACCACTCATTACTTATCATGAATATAATTTAAGGGTAGAATGCAAGAGGCGTTTTGTATAAAGGACCGACTTAATTATGGTTGATGTTTTATCGGTTTGTTTTATACTATTCATACAAATAGCAGATATTAGTGCGACAGAAACGAAGGGAAGGTAACCCTTAAGTGAAATGATTACCTCTTCATACTGTTTGATAAATAATATCGGGTAAGAAACCCGTCGATTTTAAACTTTTCGTGCATTAAATTGACTAATTACTAAATGGATAAAATGAGACTGATACCACCTCCACCGACTATCGTTATTAAACCATCTAAGGGCTGGGTTTCGCTTGGGCTGAGAGATATTTGGGAATATCACGAATTGCTCTACTTTTTGACATGGCGTGACATAAAAGTGCGTTATAAGCAGACAGCCCTGGGAGCTTTATGGGCCATCATTCAACCTTTTTTTACTATGGTGGTATTTAGTTTGTTTTTTGGCAGACTGGCAAAGATCCCTTCTGATGGAATTCCTTACCCGCTATTCAGTTTTGCAGCACTGGTACCATGGACATTTTTCGCAAATGGCCTGAACCAGTCATCAAACAGCCTGGTGGGTAGCGCCAATCTTATTACAAAGGTATATTTTCCTCGTTTGATCATTCCCATTTCAAGCATTTTTTCAGGACTCGTAGACTTTGCAATAGCCTTTATAGTGTTTATGGGTATGATTTTATATTATGGAATATGTCCAACCATCTCCGTTATATGGCTACCATTCTTTTTACTTCTTGGGCTAACGACCGCATTAGGTGTAGGGCTATGGTTATCTGCCCTGAATGTAAAATTTAGAGATGTCAGATATATTATCCCGTTTTTAACACAGTTCTGGTTATTCGCAACTCCAATTGCTTATCCCAGTAGTTTACTTTCCGAACCGTGGAAGACTGTTTACGGCATTAACCCCATGGTGGGAGTAGTGGAAGGTTTCCGATGGGCCCTTTTAGGCACGGAGACAGCTCCCGGCGCTATGGTTTTCGTTTCTGCACTGGTTTCACTGGGCCTTCTAATAAGTGGCACATTTTATTTCAAGAGGATGGAAAAGTCATTTGCTGACATAATATAAATTAGCCCCTGTTGATCGCTAATTTATAGTGCGTTTCATATGGCTTCATACTATATACTGCTATAAATAGCACTGTAATATTGTTATCTATGCAAGAGGTGATGCCTTTTAGCCCTTATACTAGGCCAATAGTAGTTTATCATAACTACACATACTTGTGTGATCGAAGGAAGTATTAATTCATATGAAAGAGACTAAGGCACAGGGATTTCAAGGTTTATGCAAAAAGGGCAAGAAAAGCGAAAGGCTAATTACAAAAATTTATTGCAATTAGCTTGCGGACAATCTTATAATTGGCAAGAATTAAAGCAGACAAACTATTAAAATTTTAATTAAAACTGTTAAAATGCTCCAGACCATTTATGCCATATACAAACAGGGCATTTTGAAACCGTTAGGACAAATTGAATGGATTGAGGTTGAAATAATTGTTTCTACTGCAAAAGAAAAAATTCAACTTCCCTGTTACGGTTTGTTAGCATACTTGACGAAGAAGATTCAAATAAAATGATAAAGATTATAGATGAGGAATTTGAAAGGGAAAACCAGAGTGAGTGGAAAGATTAGTCTTGATACAAACATTGTAATACTATTGCTCAAGAAACGAAAGGAGGGTTGCTTATGCTTAATGCAATCGAAGGTATATACCGTAATGGAAAAATTGAATTGACAGAAGTTCCAGAAGATGTGAATGATGAAACACGAGTTATTGTAACATTTCTTAAATCTAAGCATATAGATTTACATGAACATGGAATAGATGAGAAACAGGCCGCAGATTTACGAGGCCGGCTTTCTACATTCGCAGAAGATTGGGATAGTTCTGAAATGAATATCTACGATAATTATGATGAATCCAAATCTCACATTTAAACGAGGTGGTATTGTCTTGGTGCTTTTCCCAAATTCAAATTTACGTACCGCTAAATCTCGACCAGCTATAATTGTGCAAGCAGATAAACTTGAAACTGGATTACAACAAGTCATCGTTGCAATGATTACGAGTAGATTATTTCGTTCAAAACACCCAAGTCGCATTATTGTTCAACTTTCAACTCCTGAAGGTCAACAATCAGGCTTGCTTTCAGATTCTGTAATTATGACAGATAATCTTGCCACCATTGCTCACACTGAAATCGACCGTGCTATTGGAATACTACCAATGATAAAAGTTGATAAAGCCTTAAGGTATACTTTGGGAATCTAAAAAGACTTTTATTTTAAAGAAATTATTTAGAGAAAGATTGAAAGGGCAAATTCAGAATGCGTCAGGGTCATATATATCAAAAGATGAGTTTCAAGATGTTCATAATCATGCAGGACATACCCGAGCTACCATTCGTAGTTTTATAAAGTATTTGCTGGCATAATATAAATTCTAACCAAACATTACAGTGGATGCAAAGATAGCTAAATTATTACCCCCCTTAGGAAGGCAGGAAATTCATGAAGAAAACCATATTAAAAGAAATTAAGATTAAATTACCAAGCAATGTTATTGAAACTGTTTCAAACAAAGAGATTATCACCATGCTTCTTGATAAGGCGTTAAGCAAAGCAGAATACTACCATAGTCGATGTAATGAAATGGAAGAAAAATATGGTATGGAGTTCTCCTCCTTTAAGAAGAAAATAGACGAGGCGAAAAATGAGAAGTTTTCAGATTGGGATGATTTCATTTTATGGGAAGGGTATATGCTAGGATCTGAAGAGTGGGATAAAAAATATGAGGAGCTAAATAGTTGCAGGGAATAGTATCTGCACTAAAAGATTCAGAGCTATTTATATCTATCGACATGGAATAATAAATTAGGTTTGCCTTGGCGTAACGTCTGGCTAGAGAAAAAGGACATATTCTCACGTAGAGATCACCAAGATAGAAAGATTTAAAAAAATCAAATTACAGAGAAGAGTATTGTATCTCTTTTGCGTTCTTGGCGTCTTTGCGTGAGAATTAGTAATTTAAGGCATTTTTGTAATGAATGATATCGCGATTAATATAGAAAATCTAAGCAAACAGTATAAAATAGGTGCTACTGATAAGGGCAGGACTTTCCGTGAATCGTTAACTGACAAGATTGTAACGCCTCTTCGTAAAATAAGGAACGCTTTTGCACATAATACTTCGGGTGTTGATGCTGGACCGGAATCAATCTGGGCCCTGAAGAATATCTCCTTCCAGGTTAAAAAAGGAGAGGCTGTCGGGATCATAGGTCGAAATGGAGCAGGAAAAACTACTCTTTTAAAAATACTATCACGAATCACTGAGCCGACAGAAGGAGAGGTCAGAATTACCGGTCGAGTAGGCTCTCTGCTGGAAGTGGGGGCCGGTTTTCATTCGGAGCTTACGGGAAGAGAGAATATTTACTTAAGCGGAGCAATCCTGGGGATGAAAAAAGTTGAGATTGACAGAAAGTTTGATGACATTGTAGTATTTGCCGAAATAGAAAAATTTCTTAATACTCCCGTAAAGAGGTATTCCAGTGGTATGTATATGAGATTAGCTTTTTCTGTCGCTGTACATCTGGATCCTGAGATACTGTTGGTAGATGAAGTCCTTGCCGTTGGAGACGCGATATTTCAAACAAAATGTCTGGCTAAAATGTCAAGTGTTACTCAGCAAGAACGTACCGTTTTATTCGTTAGCCATAACATGGGGGCAGTGAGTAGTATTTGTCAACGAGGTATCGTATTAGATCAGGGAGATATGATTTTTCAGGGGCCGATACAGGAATCTATCCGATTTTACGAGAGTGAAATTTTTCAGAAGAAATATGCCGATAAACCACTTACAGAACGCAAAGACCGCAGTGGGACAGGAGATGTAAGGTTGGTGGACTTTCATATAGAAAATGAAGATGGAGAAAAAATCAATAGGATTCCTAATGGTAATACCGTTAAACTTTGTTTCCGTTGCCACACAAAAAATGATCAGGGAGCAGCAAATGTAGACTTGGGCATTACGGTTGAGAGAGAAACAGGAGAACGTGTTTTTCAACTGGGGACACGATTTACTGGTCAGCAGATGAAACACCTTCCACCTAAAGGGTATATTGTTTGTACGATTAAGAGATTTCCATTGGTCCCCGGTAAGTACAAACTCAATCTGTATCTCGAATCAGAAATGAACGCTGCAGATTATATCATTCCATTAACCTATTTAGATGTCATTGATGGAGATTTCTACGATTCAGGGTATCAGGTATTTGAAAATGAGAGTAAGATTTTAATAGATGGAGAATGGTCGCATAACCCTCTTTTATGATGATTTGAGCTATCTTATTCAGTCTATCAATAAAAATTAAGGAGCTATTAATGAACCGTTATAGTTATAAAGATTTCTATAATATTGTGTCTAACGAATATTCCCCTGGAGACAGAAAATATTATTATTACAAAGACGATCGATTCTTTAACGTACAGTGTCTTGTAAATCCAGGTAAAAAAGAGGGACTGGTTATCCTAGACATTGGTTGCGGTAACGGATGGCAAATAGCCCCCTGTATAAAAGGCAACCAAGTCTATGGATTGGATATCTCTGAGGCAAATATTGAAAAAGCTGTAGCAAAAGGAATTAAGGCGCAGGTACATGACGTAGAGGATCTTTTCCCTTTTGAGGATGATTTCTTTGATACGGTGGTTTGTTCCGAAATATTAGAGCATTTGTTTTTTCCGGAAAAGGTTCTCAGGGAAATTTATAGGGTATTGAAAACTTCCGGTCGTTTAATAGTTACTGTGCCAAACCTTTACTGTTTTCAAAACCGCTTATCAATATTGGTTGGTAAAGGCTGTAAATTTGTTGAATATCCCATGAACCGGCAACATATACGGTCATTTTCTCTAGACGGGATGAGCCGTATTTTAAAGGAAGCAGGATTTAAAACAGAATATTATCGAGGCGAAAGTTTTAATATGAATTTCAGTTGGCCATTTCAATTGATCTGGTATCTTCATGGAGGGAATAAAGGGCTCAGAATATTTATTAAAATTGTTACTCTAGGTAGAAAAAGATCTGATATCCCGGGAATTTTACTGAAATTCTATATCATCCAATTCCTAGGTTGGCTTTTGCCAAGATGGTCTCCTGGATTGATTTTTGCGTGCAGGAAAATATAAAGGCTTAGAGCTATAAGCATACTTTTTGGCAAAGTATCACCAGCGAAATATTCTTGAAGTTGTACGAACTAAGTTTACTTTATGGAATCAATTTATTGGAAATGCACTGGCGTGATGTCCCTAGCCTTAGAGATATCTTTGATATCGTAACATCGTTTTTCACATTGGAACATATAGTTTATCCACGCGAATTTCTGGAAGTTTTTAGTTGCTCTGTAAAACCAGGTGGGTTTCTGGCGGTGCTTTGCCCTGACTATCTTAATCATGGGTTTATGCCTTCTCAACACTTCTTTGGAAGAAAACCTGGAGGTATTAAGGTGAAGATAAAAAAATTACAGTGGATTGGAGCATTAATCGAAGTAATTGATCGAAGTAATTGATCGATATATTATTTATCCAAGATTAATTCAAAGAGCACGATTAATGTCTAAAAATGATGGGGCATGGTTAATTAACCTCAGTCCGCTTTGCTTAGAAACCGAGCCATGGAAGAGAACTAGGATACCATCTATATGGTTGGAGAAGATGAGGTTGCTAGCTATATAGGAAACCTGGGATTTAAGATTATCGAACGAGATGCTATACTACGCGAAACCGATAACTCCGCAACTTATCCGGAATTCTGTTACGTGCTTGCGCAAAAACCCTATTAATTCTTGTTTGCATAAGAAGGGAAAAGATATGCGTACAAATAGTTTACCAATAGTTTTATTGAAAGCTGTCACACGTATCACTCTTGAACGTCTGAGACTGTTGTCTTATGTTAGGAAGATTCAAAAAAGGATTGACCGTTATATGTATACAATACGGCAAAACCGTTTAACTCCTGCACAAATAGAAGCCATATATATCTCCCAATATCATGAACAATCTAATTATGGTAGATGTGATAGTGATGACAGCGGTTGGGAGCCGGATGCCGTAATCAAACTTGCACATGCCAAGGCAATAAAACAGATTTTACCTCATATCAAGAAAGTATTAGTTGGCGGTTGCTCTTCCGGCATGGGGGTCTTTGCGTACAGGCAGCTACACGTACAAGCCTGGGGGTTTGAAATATCTCCCGATTTGGATAAAATCGTGCTTCCAGAGGTTAAGGATTACATTCGACATGGTTCGATGTTAGACATTCCATTTGATGCTAATGATCGTTTTGATTGCTTTATCACCACAGACGTTGTAGAGCATGTGCAGCTTAAAAGTGTCCAACGTGCATTTCAAGAGATGGCCCGTTTAAACTGTACATGGATGGTGCATCTTATTAACCATACAGATATAAAGCCAGATCATATGACGCTAAAACCTTTAAAATGGTGGGTCAAGCAAGCTAAGCCTTACTATAAACTTCGCACAGATTTACAAGCTCCTGTAAGCAGTAATCCGCGTATTTACGGACTGAATGGTGATCCACTGCACGTATATACTTTCTGGGAAAAGACATGAAATAGTTAACGGGTGCTTCACTAGTAAAACATCTTTTTATTGAAGTTATTCTATTTATGGGAAACAGGTAGTACATAATTATTGTGGACAGGCAAAGATATTATTCAACTATTGACCCTTTGGTTTCCGTTATAATTCCAACTTATGACGAGGAAAAATGTATAGAAGATTGTGTTCGCTCATTAAGAAGTCAGACTGTACCGTCTGAGATAATTATTGTAGACGATGGATCAAAAGATCAAACAGTTGCAACCTGTGAAGCTCTTGGAGTTAAAGTGTTACAACAAAAACATAAAGGGCCGGGAACCGCCAGGAATTTGGGAGCTAATGATGCGAAAGGTAACATATTGGTTTTCGTTGACGCGGATATGGTGTTTGATTCTGACTACATTTTGGAGTTAATAAAACCTATTACAAGCGGTGAATCTATTGCCACGTGTCATTGGAATGAAATGGTGGCAAACTGGGATAACCCCTGGGCCCGCTGCCAGACATGGTATTTCGGGTTCCCTGATAAGAGGCGTCAACCATATGCAATGCCTACTCCTGGAGGTGTATATCGAGCGGTAAGGAAGGATTTTTTTTTGGATAATGGAGGGTTTTCTGAAAATGAGGGCCGTGGAGATGATAGTTCCATTTCACATCACACAGGTGTTTTGGCAGAAAGAGTGCCGAGTGCCATCTGCTATCATAGAAATGCTGAAGGGCCAAGGGATATTTTCATAGAAGCCACATGGCGTGGCCGTAATTTAGCAGTTTCTAAAGAGAACGGGCTTCGAAAGTGTATTTCCATAATACTCATTCACAATAATCCGATATTGGAGATATTAAGAGGATATTTATTGGCGGTAAAAAAGAAAGAACCTCGCATGATTCCATATTCCATAATCTACAATATTGGCCTGATACTGGGAATTTTGCGCGCACTATGTAGCGGATACTATTTAAAATAAATCAAACTGAAACAGTTTCTGGTTATTTCATAATGAAAATTGTGCACTATTCACATCAATTGGGAATGGGTGGTACGGAAAAATGCATGCAGTATTTTCTGGAATACCTGCACAATATCGGCCACGATTGTTACTGCATACATAACCGCCAGAAGACTGATGAGGCTGGCGGTTATAGAGAAAAACTTATCCAGGATATTTTGGGCAATGAAAAAGTGCTGGATTATTCGTCTGAAGAAGATTTTTTCCACGTACTGGAAAAAATAGGACCGGATATTTTCCACATTCACAGGAGCGGGTGTCCTGATGAGTTTCCTATTATTCCCCGGCTGAAGAGTTATGTAAACAAGTGTGTTGAAACCAATGTCTTTGGTGGATTTGACCCTGCAAACATAATTGATTTGACACTCTATATCAGTGATTATTTATTTAAGAAGGCCCAACATCCTAACAGGAAAACAGGGGTTATTTGTTATCCTGTCAAGGCACCATCACATATAAATGATTTAAGAAATACTCTCGGTATCTCATCTTCGACATTTGTCATGGGTCGTATTGGAAGACCTGACGATTATATTTTCGATCCTATCTCTTTACGCGCCCTCAAAATAATTGAAGAAAAAGGCGATTATGATATCCTGTATCTTGTTCAGTCTCCCCCCCCCAATATGATCAAAACAGCCCGTGACATAGGGCTGAGAAAGATCCATTTTTTGACTGTTCCTATTGTAACAGATGATGAGGTTACTTCATTTTACAACACAATTGATATACTTGCCCATGCTCGTAGAGATGGTGAAACTTTTGGACTAAACATTGTTGAAGCCATGATTCATGGCAAACCCGTTATCTCGCATAAAAGCCGCATGGCAAACGCACATAAGCCTTTTGTTAAAAAATGTGGGTTTTTTGCCGGTGTAGATAACTACAAACAATATGCTAAATATATTAATATACTATATAACAACAGGACAAAACGTATAATATTAGGTGAAAAAGGAAGAAAATTTGCCATTGATAATTTCCTCCTGACAAAAATAGGTAAAAAATTAGAAATATGCTACAGACAATTACTTACCTAAGGTCGTAGCTATTTTAATGTTTGGATACTGGTGAATGTAAATTGTTGGTATTAGAAAAATTAAAAAGCAAAATTACTATCTGCAGTATCTGCGTCCTAATTAACAAATGAATAATACAAATAAACCAAAGATCATAAATATAATGCCGCACGGACCGGCCTATAGCTACTCACCGGATGAAAAGCCGGATGTATGGTGGGAAAAATCGAATGGCAACTTGCTGGGCTTTTGGACACGAGAGTGGCCAAATCTGTTGGGAGCGGCAGTCTTAAAACAGACCGACCAATATGAGTGGGAGGTCTGGCAGCCTGATTACCGGGCCGATAAAATTTATTCCAGACGCTTAAAGACCGGTGTTGTCTATAAACTATTTCCCGCTCAAGAGAAAATGTATCGATCCGGATTAAAAACCTGGAAAGATATACATTCCGGAGAAATAATTTCAAGGCTTTCATCTCTCCGAAAAGAGTGTATTTATCTACAACTCCATGGTTTCCCCTCTGCTTTAAACATTGAACTACTGAGTCTCCTTGGACCAAAAAAGAGATATCCAATTTTTTTGGTGACTCACTGCCTGTTCCTGTCCCCTTTAAAGGAGTTGTTTGGCTTACACCGTCCACTTACTTACCTCGATCTCTTAGTACGGCAAAAGAGATATTACAGAAGCTTGCAATACGTAGATGTAGTTGGAGGGCAAAATCAGGCGTCTCTAAATAACATTCAAATGGTGTATTCCGGGCGTGTTGAAAAACTACATATGGGCTGTGATTTTGATTTCTGGATTCCTATTCCGTCTGACGAGATAAAAAAAAATGTGCGTAAAAAACTGAGTATTTCGGACAACCGGACTGTTTTTCTGGCGACAGGAAACTTTGTATCGCTAAAACAATTTGACAAGCTGATAAAAGCCTTTCAAAAGCTTTCAGATAGAGAGGAGTTTCTGTTAATCATTGCAGGACACGGTAATAAACAAAGTACGGATTACCTTTCCTCTCTTGCCGGAAAGCTAATCCTGCAAAATAAGGTTATCATCCATCCCTATATAACAGGAGAACCACTTCGCAACCTTTACTGGGCATCGGATGTTTATATTTCAGTAGCTACTAATGAAGGTGGACCAGTATCAGTTATGAAAGCAATGGCCTGCGGTTTACCTCTTCTGTCTACACCTACGGGCGATACAGGAGATATGATGAAGAAACATGGTGTTGGAAGATTTGTACCAATTAAGCATTATGATGAGTGGACAAATGCTATCTCTGAGATTCTCGGCAAGGAGCTGCCAAAACCTCTTGATATCGAAATAGCCAGAGCCGCTTATGACTGGCCTAACATAGCAGAGCGTTTTATAAATATTTATGATGATTTGCGTAATATTTATTACTGAATTGAGCAAGTGCATATGAACTCTACTTTATACATTGATAAGAAAATAGTTATTTTTGAAAGCGATGATTGGGGTATGCTGGGGATGCGTGATCTTGATGCCTTTGAAAGGTTAAAGGCCAAAGGCTACCACCAGCTGGGAGAGTACAATTGGGATTATTACTCCCTTGAGTTGCCTGAAGACATGGAGGCCCTCTACCGTGTGTTAAGTACTCATAGCGATTCTTTCGGCCTCCCGCCTGTTTTCACCTGTTACTTTGTTGTTGCCAATCCCGATTATGAAAAGATCAAGCAGGCGGGATATAGAGAATTCCATATCCTGGACCTGTCCCAAGGTTTTCCCGGTATGTGGAAGAACAGGGAAAACTTGTTAAACTCATATAAGGAAGGAATCAAGCGTGGGCTTATTTATCCCGGATACCATGGCCTCTGCCACTTCCATTATGATGCATGGCTCAGGGCATTACAGAATGGAGAACGTGATGTTCTGGACTGTATAGAGGAACACGTCAGTTACATACCGTCCTTACGTGCCGACGCATTATGCTATGACTATTTGGACGAGTCAATACAAGCGAGCTTCCTGTCCTTGGAGGCACAAGAGGAGAGAGTAAAAAAGGGAGTTGAGGCATTTGAAAGAATTTTTGGTTTTCCCCCCGCTGTTACCACTGCGCCTCGATATGCCTGGAATCTGGATACAGAAAAAATCTGGCATAAATACGGTATTAATTATATTGGAGCCGGTAATAGGCAGGTAGGCATAGAATCGGGGATCCATCATAAGTTAGGTGAAAATAATCAGTGGGGTATGCCTTATCTTATCCGAAATGTGACCTTTGAACCTCGACGTGTAAATGCCTGTCAAGATGCCATTGCTGAAATCGATTTCCTTTTCAAAGCCCAACAACCGGCTATTCTGGAGACCCATAGTATTAACTTTCATAGCTCTATAAAGAATTTCAGGGAGCAATCCCTGGAGAGGCTTGATCAATTGCTTTATCTAATTGAAAAAAAATATCCTGATGTCGTATACCTAACCAGCCAGCAATTTGGAGATATACTGGCAAAAGGACACTGTTATCTCAGGAATGAGGAGAGGATGGAAGTCAATATCCATCGGACAAATCCTATTTATCTTGGGAAATTCTACTTTCATAAAAAAAAATCAGCGTTAAAGAGATATTTCAAAACAAGATCGAAATGACAGGAATTATGCCAACTGGCAGTGGCAGCAAATAGTATAAAAGGCATTGACAAACCAGCCCACATCACGATAACGTTTGTTTTATTATAAGGCTGGCACAGAATCCGTGTGGATTCAAACAAATTTCTATTATGACTGGTATGGCTTAAGTGCCTAAAACTTTTTACGTTGTAGTCCAATACTATGAAAATCGTTAATAAATTCTACAAACTTTTTTTACTCCTTTTTTTCATGAAGAATATTTGCGTTTACTTTTCTGTGCGATGGAAGATACAAAAGAGTGGAAAGGTTTATTTCGAAACAAAACCGGACAGATTATATATAGAAATTAATCACACAGATATAAGAGAAAAGGAAGCCACAGAGTGTCTGTACATATTTTCTAAATTATTATATAAGAAAATAATAAATTCTTATGATGAGGCAAGGAATGAAATAGGTATTTGCGCTTTTAACAAGACGACCGTTTTGGAATTTGATTTATTTCTTATCGGCAATATAGTTTATCCTGCCCTGAGCGCTGGCATCTTTGTAGAAGAATACGATACCGATTTTTTTCTTGTTACTATTAAAGATAAATACAAGTTCATTATAAGAAAAAAAATAAAACAGGATATAAAGATATTGAAATATACTTTTCTACACGATGAGTATGGAAAATATTTACCAGAGATTAAAGGTAAGATTGTCCTGGATATTGGAGGATACATCGGTGATACCGCAGTATATTTTTCAAATTTAGGAGCGTCCATGGTTTATGTCTATGAGCCTCATCCGGTACTTTATCAGATTCTGACCAAAAATATTGAACTCAATAATTTAAAGAATGTAAAAACCATTAATTGCGGGGCAAGTAATGAAAACTCAATTATATTTACAAAGGAAGACACTCTTTACAATGGGCCAACAGGGACATTTGGGTTAAAACTTTCAAAGGAAAGAGAAGGCAAAACTGTCGAGATGAAGGTCATATCATTTAAAGAGATAGTAAAGAACATTGGTGAAATTGATTTTATGAAAATGGACTGTGAGGGGTGTGAGTTTCCAGCGCTCCTTTCATGTGATAGGATGCACCTGGAAAAAATAAAAAAAATGGTATTTGAGTATCATAGTAATCCGGAAAGGATTATCACCCATCTCGAAAAAAATGGATTTTCTGTTAAAGTTGAAAAAGATTTATTGATTGCCTCATTATTATGATATCAAGGAATCTGAAGATTTTGACGTAAAGTCGTTATATCAAAGATTAGCTTTACTTTTCTTTCTTGAATTGTGTTATTAAATGTCCACACAGGATTTCGACAGTTAAAGAGTTTCAGTATATCAATTTGAGATTATTTGGGTGCGGGATTATTATTTGGTCACACCAGCATAGCTGGTGGTTTACTGTACAGATTAATTATGGCAATAATTAGCGAGGAAATAATGTCACGAACACAAGCTTGTCCTAAAGTTACTATTATCATTCTTCACCTGAAGACGATACTCTGCCTGGTCGATTGCGTAAGATCTCTCAACAAGATAACTTACCGGAATTTCAATATTATCGTTGCTCACAACGGCCCTGAAAGTTCAGTGTTGTTGGATGCATTGGCTCCAATATCCAGACATATAACGAAGGTGATAAACACAGAAGAAAACCTCGGTTTCTCCAGGGCAAACAATATGGGTATAAGACATGCTCTTCAGGGTGGGGCAGAGTACGTCTTATTACTAAACGATGATACTGAAGTTGATCCCGGCTTTTTAACTGTGCTAATAGATGTAGCTGAATCACGCCCGGATACTGGAATATTGGGCCCTACAATTTTTTATTACGATCAACCTCAAAAAATATGGTTTGCAGGTGCAAAGTTTGTCCCTGAAACCTGTATGGTAACAACAGCCGGGTTTGATAATGTTGAACAATGTGAAGATTCGGTTCCAATTGAATCAGATTATGTTACCGGATGTGCTTTGCTGATCAGCAAGAATACAATAGAGAAAATCGGTCTATTAGACGAGAGATTTTTTCTCTACTGTGAAGATGTAGATTGGGGGCTCAGATGCAGCAAGGCTGGGTTCAAAAACTTGATAATACCAGGATCTCATATCTGGCATAAAATATCAATTTCCAGCGGCGGCATGGATTCACTGATGAGGGCTTATCATAAAACCCGCAGCCACCTTCTTATGGCCAGGTTGTACGAACCTAAAATTCTGCGTAAATTACAACGAAAGATTCTTCGTGATATCGTCTGGGTTTTGCTTAAATCATCTGATCCACATAGGATAAAAAAGGCAAGGGCTTTTTTTGCCGCAATGATTGATTACCATACTGGCAAAACCGGCAAAGGGCCTGAATGGTTAATGACAAACACGTAGAGCGGTATAGCCGCCCGCCCGGCCAAGCCGTTCGCCAGCCCGACTGCATTCTGGCGGGGACGGGAAGTCGGGCAAGCAACCAAATTAAAAACAATTTAGAGATTCCCGCCTAAAAAACTGGCGGACAGACAGTGATTAAGGAATTCCTTAATCACCTAAATTCTTAAATTATGAAACTTTGATTTTAAAGTGTATAGTGTTTTGGATATTGCTTTATATTATTGAATTACTTACAAATCACTAAAATTTCTATTGCAACGAATATTCTAATTGCCTTATAATTAGTAGGATAGAAAGGAGGTTATTATGCCATCTTCAAGTATGCGGCGTAAAGCAAAATTAACAGTAACGATTAGCGACGATGTAGTTAATGAAATAGACGAAATTGCAAAAGAGAAAAGAATTCCGAGAAGTCAGGCAATTGAAGAAATGCTGCGTGACTGGCTGCTGAAATCCAAAAAGAGAGAGATTGAAAAAGATATCGAGACTTACTATCTATCTCTAACGGAAGATGAGAAGAAGGAAGACAGAGAGTGGGCGCGGATAGCGGCAGAAAATGCAAAGAGGACATGGAATGACTGAATATCCAAAAAGAGGCGAGATATATTTAGTTAATCTACCTTCAAAGCCAAAGGACATTAAGAACCGTCCTGCCTTGATAGTTTCTTTAGATGTTCGAAATAAGTTAGCCAATGATGTAATTGTCGTTCCTTTGTCTACAACCTTAAAACCGGCCCCTACTCACGTTTTACTTCCAGAAGGTGAAGGAGGCTTATCAAAGGCATCTATGACAAAATGTGAACAGGTAACAACGATAGATAAGTCCTTGCTTATCAGAGGCCCTTTTGCCGGCAGGATAAGTGACGAAAAGACGAAGGAAATAGAAAAGGCGATTATGATAGCCATAGGGGTAATATAAAAGTAAACTATCAGCCTTTCAAATAAATCATTAAACGTCTGGTAATTTCAAAATTTGCTACAAAGTATGGGCGAGTACGCCCCTACCAAGCTTGTACTCTTATGAACGGAAAGATAAAATATTTATACGAACAATACTGGCGTAATCGCATTAAGAAATCAATTTCGTCTATCTAAAAAGAGAAGATTAGTCCGCTCTTTAATTGGCAAAAGAACCTTTGAAAAATGAGAAAAAGATACGTGAGTAAGGGCGTATTGTTCGCCACGTTTTACATTTCCATTCTTTGAGGTTTGCTGTTTTATGGAAACATAATCGTATCATCAGATAAGGAGTCCTGAATGGCTACTAATATATATCCAACACTAAGGGAAATTCGTGATACACACGCATGGAAACGGGATTACGAAAGATATCTGCCGTTGAGCCGTTATGTCTTTCGCCCTTTAGGATTTTTATTGACTTGGCTTGCCATACGTATTGGGTTGACTTCAGAAGCCGTATCCTGGTTATCTGGATTCATTGGTTTAATTGCATATTTATGTTTGATAAGCAGCCAGGAATATTTGCTCTTGGTTGGAATAGCTTTATTGTGCTTTTTCAATATTCTTGACTGTGTAGATGGAAGCATAGCACGTACAATGAAAACGGAGAATCCCTACGGAAGGTTTCTTGATTCCCTTATGAACTGGGTAGATATGGGATTCTGGGCACTTATAGGGATAGTGGTATATCGGCATGAACAGCTTGTGTACTTCTCTGGGCCAATTGAATATAGTCCTGTATTTTGGCTGGCTGCAGGAGGCGTGACTTCTTATTTCTTTATTCTTCTAGGATATATTGAAAGTACCTTTGATCAATATGTAAGAGATGAGTGGAAGGGTATCGGAGCGAAAAACGATACCGATTTAAAGAATAAAACCAAAGATAAAAAGACAAGCCACTCTTTTCATAGGGAGATACCACCTTTCTCTGTTGTTCGAATTATAGGTCATAATATAAAAGTAAGGGAAACACACTACTTTTTATTAATTCTGGCATATTTGTGCAAAGCGATTGATTTGTTATTGGTTTTTTACCTGTTTTATTATTTTCTAAATACTATTTTTCTCATTATTATTTATAGCAATCGGGGCAGACAATTGCTCAAATCTTACAATGCTTAGAGAAATACAAAATATTATTAAAACCACAAAACCACGTCATGTAATAAAGGTAATATATTCTCCTCTCCACACTTTCAAGTCATTAAAGTATCAAAGTATCATTACAGAAGGGTGTCAGCAGAAGAATTTATCAAATTCTTAGCTGGTCGATCAGGATGCACATCAACATCGATTAAAGAAGCGTATAATGATTCTCTTAGAGAATCGTAATCAACTTTGGAATGATATAGAGGAGAAATTAACTATCTAACCTGGAAATCGCGGATGTCAAATGACAAGAGAATTACCATGCCTTTATTTATTGGTTAGACTAATAAAACCAAATCAGGTTATAGAGACGGGAATCTCATCCGGCACTTCTTCTGCTTATATATTACGTGCCCTTAAAGAAAATGAAAGAGGTAAGAATTAGTTGGTACGATTATACGATATTTCATGTGTTAGGATAGTTTAAAAAGCGATAGAACTCTTCAAATTATATTTTACGAGATGCGTAAAATGCTTAAAATAAAATCCACAATTTCCCATTCTGGACTCAGAAGCCATTTGCCATACATTACCACGCTGTTTGTATTTGTGGTAATTTATGTGAGTCGATATTGGATCAAATGGAACGGTATCATTCTTGGTTCATGGGATGAGGCTAATTGGATTCCACTGGCCCTTCGTTGGAACGATACAACTCTTTTTGCCAACGATTTAACCGTAAATACTTTGGTAAAGCACTTTCCTCCAGCTTATGTTTTTTTTCTTGCCACTGGATTGAAAATTTTTGATAGTATTCGATTGTTGATGTTGTCGGGTTCTTCTGCCCTCCTATTACTTTATTGTACGGGGGTTTACTGGTTTGCCTGGAGATTGTTTGAACATCGGTTAGCGGCCCTAATCATCGCTGGTATTTCATTTCGCGTTAATTTAGATCTTGGAAATGCGGGATGGGGAATATATATTCCACACCTAATGCCGCGAACTATAGTTTGTGCTATAACCCCCTGGATATTGGGCGTCACGCTTCAATTCCAGAGAAACATCTTCAAAATATTCGCCTTTGGTTTTGCAATTGGAATTCTTGGAAACATACATCCCATATCAGCCTTACACTTGTATCTGCTGGTAGCCGGGACAGTGACAATATATCCCTCCTATCAAGACAGATTTCGCCATCTATTGGTAATATCTTCCGGTTTTGCTATTGGGTTATGCCCCTATATCCTGCAATGGGTTTTTCATCAAGATAATATCCCTTTGAGGCTGGAGATTCTTAAATTTCGTGTGGGAGATCAATTCTTTCCGAATTGGACATGTCTTATATTTAATTTTTTGAAGTCCTATTCTTTACCAATTGCTTTTGGTGCAATAGGGTTTCTATTTGTAAGTAAAGAGACAGAAAAGAAGAAGGCAAAATGGATAATTTTAATGGGACTAATCGCTGCATTATTGGCATTCATGGGGCCTCTCCAAAGTGCTTTACTGCCACGCCTGGCGGCAATACAATTGCTTCGAATGAGTGGGTATCTTTTTCTTTTTTCACTACTCCTTACAGGTTTTTTTCTTCGCTGGCTTATTCAACAAAAGTCCATTGGTTTACGATTAATCACGATATTGTTTTCCATTTTTCTTGTTCTTACGGCAGGGGGTGGACGTTTTGACGAATTGTTATTAAGACTTCCCCTATTCTCTTCAAAACCAACCAAAGGAAATATTCTTGAGGCCGATATCGAAGCTCCACATATTGGATTTACTGATCAAAATGCGATGCTTGATCTCTGTGAATGGGCCAGAAATAATACAGTTTCCACTGATTTATTCATAACACCACCTGGTGCATGGGCATCTTTCAGAATATACGCCCAGAGATCACTATTTGTTACCTATAAAGATGGTGTTGTTATCATCTTTTCCGGAAAATCAGCAGAAGAGTGGTTTAAACGCTTTCATGAAAGAGAACGTATTTACCAATCTGGGAACGTTGGCGAAATTTTACATTTTGCGAAAATTAATAAGATCCGGTACATGATCCAAGAACAAAACAATCCTGAAATAGACTTGCCTATTGTTTATCAGAATCAAAGCTTCCGTGTTTTGCAACTTTTCCGATCCAAATCAATAATAAAGGCTAAGTAATGGATTTAAAAACAATTAAGCTATTCGATTTATAGTCTGAGAAATACAAAATGAATATTTGTTTATTTATGATTGAGACTTATTGGCACGGAGTAAGAGGTGGCATGCAAACTTATCAAAAATTACTGTCTGAAGAGTTAATAAGAAGAGGGCATCGGCTCACTGTTATCTCCACAAGGCACCCGGAAGATAAAGAGTATGAAATACAAAGCGGATTAGAATTGTATTATCTGAGGGATACCACATTTGGATCAAAGAGGAAAGGGTGGAAGGCTGCATGTTTAAAAAAGTATATTGAATTAGATGAGATCAATAGTTTTGATATTATTTATTCTATATCGACAATAATCCCAAAAAAACTATTTGCAGTGGCTGCGGAGAAAAAAACCCCCATAATTTTGAGTTCTCATGGTACCGGGACCATGATGCTATTATCAGAAATCAAACAAATTTTTAGCCAAAGAAGAGGACGCAAAAATCTTTTTAAAATCATTTTGTTGTTTATCTATTATTATCTTTTTATGGAATTATCGCTTAAAAAGTATGATGCTATTATTGCCGTAAGCGATGAGGTCGCAAAGTCAACTCTGAAATGGTACTTCGTAGAGAGGAGGAAGGTATACACCGTGCATAATGGTGTAGAAACCAATCTATTTCGTCCAGACCAGGAGCAGAGGGAACACACAAGAAAGGCTTTGGCCATCTTAAATAAGGAAAAAGTATTACTGTTTTTCAGCGTCGTAACAAAACAGAAAGGTTTGCACCTGTTAATCAAGGCATTGCCTACGATTTTGAAAAATAATAAATGTGTAAAATTGATGATTATTGGAGAGGGAGAATATTTGGATGAGGCAAGGTTGATGGTAGAACAATCAGGATTAGAAGATCATGCATTTTTTACAGGACATATTCCTCGTGAAATGGCATCCCATTATATTAATGCTTCAGATATTTTCATTATGCCTACTTTAAGGCAAGAAGGGCTGCCATTTTCTCTGATAGAAGCAATGGCCTGCCAAAAACCGGTAATTGTCTCCCGCATAGGGGGTATCTCTTCCGTAATTGACGATGGGATAAATGGACTGCTAATACAACCCGGAGATGTATCAAAGCTGGCAGAAAAAGTAATTTTTCTACTTGACAACAAAGATTTCTCCGATAAATTGGCAAAAAATGGAAGAGATAAAGTTGTTCAAAAATTCAGTCTTGAGCATATGGTAGAAGGAACTATTAAGGTTTTTGAAATGACAAAAAAATTAATGGAGTAATCAGTGATAACTCATCTTGTTGTTAGAAAAATTGCATTGAACATACTGCTTTTAATAGTTTCTATCGTTATAGTATTAATACTAGGTGAATTCACGATAAGATTTATCGAAGGGCATTGTATCGTGGAGAGAAAAGATAATAATATCGATTCAGTAAATTCCCGCAGTGCAAAGAGTCTTAGTACTGATATTAATGAATACCGGATCTTGGCTATTGGAGACTCGTTTACTTACGGCAGCGGTGTAACTACGGAAGAGACGTATCCCAATCAATTGAAGAACATATTAAAAGCAAAGTATCATAATACATCCTTTCAAATCTTAAATTTGGGGCATCCGGGTTACAATACGACCCAGGAATACAAGGAGCTGCTAGATCACGGGTTGGCTGACAATCCTCACTTAATCGTGGTAGGGTTTGTTCTCAATGACGCAGAGACAATCGCTGACTACAAATTTCGTACGCATGGAATCAATATTGATCCTTCACACACCAGTTCTATTCCACAGGGTAAGATAATAAGGAATTTTGCGGCAAAGTCTTACCTCTATAGATTTATAAAACTACATATTATCGGGTTAATGTTGCAACTCGATATAACCTCTGCCAATCACCAACGCTCTTATATCAAGAGTCAGTACTCGCAATCGTACAGGGGATGGGCAGAGGCCAGAGAGTCTCTGAAAAAAATGAAGTTAGTGGCAATCAGGCAGAGGGCAGAATTGCTGATTGTTGTGTTTCCTCTGTTCTCAAGGTTTGATCAGTACTATCCATTTCCGGATATTCATAAGAAGATCTCGGAATTCTGCCAGAGTAATCAAATTGAAG
>JANLHC010000212.1 GCA_024654465.1 Candidatus Scalindua sp. | reverse complement strand
TGTGGAAAAGAGGGACAGTCACGAAACAGCCGTGGAATTAACATACAGAGCACAAATCCTTCCCTGGCTTGCCATACAGCCGGGAGTGCAGACTATCTTCAATCCGGGAGCAGACTCATCGTTGGACAATGCCGTAGTCTCAATAATAAGATTTCAGATAAATTTTTAGTCTTATTTCTATAAAATATATGCCAGATTTGGCCATGCTAAACTTCTGGCCCACAAAGGGCAATGTCATTGAATTAAGAATACTGATATATCCATAATTATGTCTAAATTAAATAATTTGACTTTACTAACTTTTATTTATAACATGTAGTTGAAATTGAGTCTCACTAAAAATTATTTATGATACATGTTGTATCATTTTGAATCATTTATACTTATGTAAAGGCTGAGTAAATGCACGAAGTAAAAAAGAAAGTAATTGATCCTAAAGCACTCGATTATCGAATTGCTCTGGTTGGCAATCCAAATGTTGGCAAAAGCGTACTGTTTGGCTTATTTACCGGAAAATACGTTACGGTATCAAATTACCCGGGAACAACTGTAGAAGTTACCAAGGGTATGTATGCTGGCTCTAACGATACGATAGAGGTGATTGACACACCTGGGGCGAATAGCCTGATTTCACATTCAGAGGATGAGAGGGTTGCACGTGATATTCTTCTTAGAGATGAAGAAAAGAGGGTTCTCCAGATAATTGATGCCAAAAATATCCACAGAGGATTATTAATAACATCTCAGCTAGCCGAAATGGGACTTCCTGTTTCGATAGGCTTAAATATGTGGGACGAGACACTGGACAGGGGGATGTCCATAAATACTGATAAGCTACAAGAAATACTGGGAGTGACATTAACTAAAACTATTGCTACTCAAAAGTATGGAATAGGGGCGCTGAGGAACTCAATTAACTCGGTAAAAATCCCAAAATTGAGCATAGACTATGGAGAGACTATTGAGAATGGTATAAAGCAGCTTGAAGCCTTACTGCCGAAAAAATCTACAGTTAAGAAACGGGCCTTGGCCATAATGTTGTTATCTTATGATGAGGACTTAGAGGAAACTTTAGAAATTGATGAAGAGGCTCTTGAGCAGATTCACATAGTCAGGGATGGAGTTCAAAAAGAATATGGACATCCGTTAAGTTATGTAATTATCAAAAAACGGAGTGATTATGTTAATGATTTATTGAAAGGAATAGTAAGTTATAGAGAACATGAGGCAAAGGCAGGTGTGATGACACGAAATGTATTTTTCTTCTTTTTAATGCCTCTGTTTACGTTCTTTGTTGGATATAAGGTAATTGATTTGCTGCTGTTTATGTTTGCCGGTCTCCTGGATACAAGCGGGCAGACAGCATGGCTATTGAGGTTGACAGGTGGTGGAATTTCCGTTGGTGGTTATTCATTTCACCTGTTTTCGAGAGAGTACGGGTCGAAGCGGGATATAACTAATATTCTGGGTACTTTAACAATGCATCCTGTCCTGTCCTGGCCAATGTTAATTGTGGTTTTGTGGTGCATTTATAAAATTGTGGGGCAGTTTGGTGCGGGTGACAGTGTTGATTTTGTTGAGAGCAAGATTTTTGGTTCGTCTTTGGAAATGTCAGGTGGGTTTGATTTTAAGGCATTCATACCTTTTACGAATATAGAATACGTGTTTACGCATGTTAATTTCCAGGGAATCAATTATTACCTGGGATTATTGTGCCAGAAGTTTATGAGCAGCGATAACTTTTTCTTTGAATTGTTTCTGGGTGAAGAGGCGGGCCTTATACAGGTAGGTGTAACCTACTCCATAGCCATAATATTACCAATTGTAGGCTTCTTCTTTATAAGTTTTGGATTAATGGAAGACAGTGGATATTTGCCACGGCTGGCCGTAATGCTTAACAGGTTTTTTAAAATAATCGGATTAAACGGCAAGGCAGTATTGCCAATGGTGCTTGGCCTTGGCTGCGATACTATGGCAACAATGACTACACGCATACTGGATACAAAGAAGGAACGGATAATTTCTACACTGTTGCTTGCCCTTGCAGTGCCATGTTCTGCGCAACTGGGAGTTATTGCCGGAATTCTGGGTAGTGTGTCCGGAGTACACTTAGCAATTTATTTCTTTGTGATATTTTCCCAAATGTTGCTGGTTGGTTATCTTTCGTCGAAGATTATTAAAGGTACCGGATCGGATTTTCTTATGGAAATACCTCCTTTTAGAAGACCAAAGTTAACTAATATATTGATGAAGACTTATTACAGAACCAAATGGTTCTTGAGGGAAGCTGTTCCTTTGTTTGTGTTAGGTACCTTCATATTATTTATAATAACAAAACTTGGTATGTTAACTTATATTCAGAGAGCAGCTGAACCCGTGGTCAAACATTTCCTGGGTTTGCCGGTTGAGACGACGCAAGGCTTTATTCTTGGTTTCTTGAGAAGAGACTATGCCGTTGTAAGTATATTTAAGGCATTGGAGAAGGATGCTGGCAACCTGGCAATTGATCCAAATCAACTTATAGTCTCCCTGGTTGTTGTTACGCTTTTTGTACCTTGCCTTGCAAATTTCTTTGTTATGATTAAAGAGAGGGGGGCTAAGACTGCATTTCTCATGCTTGCTTTTATTCTCCCATTTTCTTTTCTTATTGGTGGAATATTGAGGTACGTGCTGCAGTTATTGTCGATATAAAATGTCCGTCTTAGTAAGGAGTAATTAAATGGCTGATAAGATACAAATTGAAGAGATGCTTGAGTATATATGGATTCTTGAAGAGAATAATGACAAGGTAGAAAATGCGCGTATGAGTGATAAGTTTGGTGAAGAAGTTGCCAATACCTATTTAAATGTAATGGCAGAAAAGCAGTTAATTAATCTTCATGATTCAGAGATCGTATTTACGGAAACCGGAAAAAAACAAGCTGAGCTGATTATAAGGCGTCATCGAATAGCCGAAAGACTGTTGAATGACGTATTGGAGATGAGAGGTGATGAATTTGAACGTGGCGCTTGTCAGTTTGAACACTTTGTAAATGAAGAAATTATTGCAAGTATCTGTACGCTACTTGGTCACCCGGTAGTTTGTCCCCACGGAAATAAAATCCCACAAGGTGAATGTTGTTTAAGTGCTAAAAAGAATTTAGAGCCGGTAATTAGTCCATTATCTGCAATTAAAGCCGGTAAAACGGTAAAGGTCGTATATATTTCAACCAAATCACATGCAAGTCTGGACAGGCTTTCTGGAATAGGAGTGATTCCTGGGCTTGAACTCACAATTCATCAAAAATTCCCCAGCATGATATTGCAATATGGAGAGACTCAACTGGCGTTGGATAATGATATTGCAAAAAATGTTTTTGTTCGTATAATTCAAC
>JANLHC010000210.1 GCA_024654465.1 Candidatus Scalindua sp. | reverse complement strand
GTTGACACTTGTATAAATGAATAAGACAGATAAACTTCTGCACCGCCATTCATATATTCAAAAAGTTTGTCTTTGCCCGCATATACGCTAGTCCTTTCTTTTCTTTTCCATTGTTCAATAGATACAGGAAAGAGGCCATCTTCCGTTATGCTCATATCCTTTACCATTACCTGGGGTTGAATCCCTTCAACTACTATTGCGGAACGTCCGTTTACAGGACAGACCTTCTCACAAAAACCACATCCAATACAAGCTTCTTCTCTTACATAAACCCTTCTAATCTCTTTACCGTTACCATGAACATATGTATTGAAATGAATTGCTTTTGTTGGGACGGGGCAAACCTCTTCACACACACCACAACTGACATCCTCCCAATTCTTGTCTAAATCCGGCAATCGCGCATAACCTACCCACGGAATGCATCTGTTCCTGTTGATCCTGGCCTTTCCTATTGCCAGACGCTGCTTCTTTTCCTTAGAAAGCCTGGTAATTGCCCCCGATGGACATACCCTTGTACAGAGTACGCAATCATGAGCACAATATCCGATCCGTGGAATCAGCTGCGGAGTCCACATCCCACTCAAATCTGCTTCTAAAATTGTCGGGTGCAGACCGTTTGTCTTACACACTCTCATACACTCACCGCATCTTATGCACTTAGCCCGAAATTTATCTTCAGGAATCGAACCCGGAGGGCGTATAATTCCTAGATTACCGTGACTCTTCTTCTTTTGAAAGTTTAGTGATAGAAGAGGCGCGACCACTGCACTTGAAACGCACGCAGTTACAAAACCCCTCTTTGTCAAATTAACAGGAACATCTTGCTCCAAAGGCTGTGTACGTGTGAACCTGACAGCGCTGGTATGACATATAGCCTGGCATTTCATACACAAAATACACTCACCTGCCTGGGTTTTCATGCCAGTATCATCAATAGCCCCCATCTTGCAATCTACATTACACCTGTCACAACTATCACAAATATTCTCTCCCACAACTCGTTTAAAAATAGACCAACCTGACAACAGAGCAAACAATGCCCCCAATGGACACAGATTCCTGCACCAATACCTCTTGTAAAATAATCCTAGTAATATAATCGCAGAAATAACTATCAGAAAAATGAAATGACCTCTGAAAAACGGCGCATGCAGTGCAAACAACGCTTCCTTTAAAAAAGCATGGACAGGATCACTTACAAAGCTGATAAAATAGAATTTGTGGAGAAAGCCAAAAAATGAGTTGATGAGAGAGACGAAGTAAGGATGGATAACAATAGTATATGCATTTGTTGCAATGCTGATCGGATCAAGCCAACCGACCATCTGGTGCCCTATAAACAGGCTCAAGAGAAGAAAAGCTAATATATAATACTTCAGCCTTTTGCCGTCATAAATCTTATACGAAATTCTCTTCCGTCGTTTTTTAAGTAAACTGTCGGTAATATCAAGAGTAGTTCCGAGAGGACATATCCAGCCACAGAAGAAACGACCAAAAAAAACGGATGCTGCCAATACAATAAAAGCAGGCCAATACCTTACAATAAATTCCTTTGCGGCTACCATTGCACCAATCGCGGAAAGCGGGCTCATGCGAAGAAAAATATCTACCGTTCCATCCTTCTCTGCAATCGGATCTGCAAATATCAATAGACAGATGAATACGGCAAATACCAGTGTCTGGACCACCAGCCTGATCTTATAATTTACTGACCCTTTTTTTGCATTTACATTTTTGTGTCCTGTCATTCTTAAACTTTTCTCATCTGATATTGTTATTTAATCTATGGAAGTCTATAAAATCAATTTAGATTCTTCATTTTACTTCGCTACATTCAGA
>JANLHC010000192.1 GCA_024654465.1 Candidatus Scalindua sp. | reverse complement strand
TCTATGAATAAACCCTTCAGTGATTAGCTGATGCTCGGCTATTATCGAATTTGTCCCGGGTGTATCGACAATGGTAAGATCTTTTAACGCTTCTAAAGGATAGGTCATCCTGCACTGATGATCATCAACCTCTTCTGAGGAGACGTCATCACCGTAAGTGAGTAGTGTAATCTTATTAGTTGAAGGAGTTGGACCGTCCCTGAGAATTCTTTTTCCGCATAGAGCATTCACAAAAGTGGATTTCCCCGAATTATACTCGCCGGCAACAACCAGGTATAATGGTTCACTAATTTGTTCTGCCATTTCAGACACTTTTTTCTCTATTCCAATGTCTCCTATTCTATAAAAGAACTTTTTAGCATCATCGAGGAGATCGACAACATGTTGGAAATTATCCTGGCTTTCTGGCGATTTTGCGACTTCTAACATAATTTATATGGTTTCCTGATTTCTTTGGTTTAAAAATACAATGAATCCCTTTAAGACTAAACACTTATGAAAATAAATTATAAGGTATCACTTCCTTGCGTCAAGTAAATTTTCTTATGTATTTACGCAGGCAATTGCATCTATTTCAATTTGAACATCCATTGGTAATCTTGAAACCTGGACAGTAGATCTCGCCGGCATCGATTTCTCAAAAAAATTTGCATACATTTCATTGACATCAGCATAATCCTCCAGATTGGTTAGAAATATGGTAGTTCGTAACACATTATCAAGAGATGACCCACCTGCTATTAAAATGCCATTCAAATTTTCAAGTATTTGCTTTGTCTGCTCTTTAATATTCCCTTTCACGATTTCACCGGATTTTGGTTCTAATGGTATCTGGCCGGAAATAAAAAGAAGATTGTCGAATTGAACAGCCTGTGAATACGGTCCTATTGCTTGAGGTGCTTTATCAGTTGAAATAATATTTTTCTGCATATTCTCCCTCCGGATTATTTTTACATTCGAAACGTGTATTATATTCCTTTTTTTTGCTTTGAGAAGTTATATTCTTGAAATTAAAGAGCTATTCTGATATTTTCAAAAAAACAAGTTCTCGACGAACCCTGCAAGGTTTGGTGCTTTTGCATCCCATTACCTCACTACAGGTAAAGGAATGGATTATTGCAAGGACTTACTATTCCCAGGAAGAACTTTCATAAAAGCAAAAAGGGAAATGTTATGCAATTATTGAAAACTAAGATGAATACCGACTTAAGTGATATTGAAGAAAAGATAATTAAGGGTCATCGTCTTGATTTTGAAGATGGTATTAGATTATTTGAGTCACCTGATATTCTTACGATAGGCAGACTTGCAAATATAATCAGGGAGAGAATCAATAACAACAAAGTTTTTTACATTATAAACAGGCACATAAATTATTCAAATATATGTAAAAACAAATGCAAGTTTTGCGCATTCAGACGTGAAGAGGGTGAAAATGGCGCATACCAAATGAGCATTAAAGAAATTATAGACAAAGCCTCTCGAATCATTCAAGAAAAGGCCACTGAATTACATATTGTCGGAGGTCTCCATCCTGAACTGAGGATTGATTTTTATGTTGATATGATTCGCTCTATTCATAAACGTTTTCCGGAAGTGCATCTGCAGGCTTTTACAGCAGTCGAAATATCTCATTTCGCTGAAATCTCCGGAATGACGACTTATGAAGTATTAAATAGACTTAAAGATGCCGGACTTGGATCGCTCCCGGGAGGAGGCGCAGAGGTGTTTTCTGTCGCTATCAGGGAAGAACTTTGTCCTGAAAAACTGAGTGGCAAAGAGTGGTTAAATACTATGCGAACAGCACATAATTTAGGACTTAAGAGCAACGCAACCATGTTATATGGTCATATAGAAACGAATGAAGACCGGATAAGCCATTTATTAAAACTGCGCGAACTCCAGGATGAGACAGGAGGATTCATGTCATTCATACCCCTTGCCTTTCATCCCAAAAACACTGATATGGAAAATATCTCCAGCACTGCCGGTATCCTGGACTTGAAGATGCTGGCCATAGGGAGACTAATGCTGGACAATTTTGATCATATTAAAGCATTTTGGATAATGCTTGGTATTAAGATTTCTCAGATATCACTAAGCTTTGGAGTTGATGATATTGATGGTACAGTGGCTGAAGAAAAAATTACTCATTCCGCCGGCGCTGAAACACCGGAAGCATTAACAGTGGATGACATCAAATCATTAATAGAAGAAACCGGACGTGAGCCTGTTGAGAGAGATACACTTTACAACCACATGAATTAGATAGAAACAGACAAATTTGCTGATTAAAGACTGATAGACTTATTATCGTTGGTTTTCTGTTTTTATCTCTACTGCAATAAAAAAGGCTCTTTAAAGTACCCAAATGGACACCTTAAAGAGCCTTAAATTTATAATTAAATGTTACCTTATTTTGAACCGCCAAAAGTTCTGACTATGTTAACAAGTTTCTGTATTGCGTCAGCTGAAATTCTTCCTCTGCACTTTGTACATCCCTTGTCATTGGATTCCAGAAACTTAACCATCTCCTTATCTGTTTTTGATGCCTGCCATCCTGCATCGGTAAAATCAGGCACTCCTCTTTCCATTCCTTCTGAAGTTCCCTTACCGCCGTTACCGTGGCAATATACACATGTTTCCATCGTTCCGAATGAACCCTGAATAGCACCCGTCGCGTAAACGAAATAATAACTTTTTTCCGGGTCGCCATACAAGTCTTCCAACTCATCTGCCTGACTTGAGAAACTTAACGTGAAACATGATACCGCAAGAATTCCTATAATGCATAATAAATTTAACTTCTTCATATACCAAACCTCCCAAAATCATAATTATATTCAAATTTTATCTGATAATGTAAGTAACAAAAAATCCCTATAATAAAACAAAATTTAAGGACTCATTTTTTTGTTTTTTCGTTCTGTGTCATAGACCTTGTGACAAGCCTTACAGGAAAGCTCCAAAAACCTTAATGCGTGCCCTGCAACCTCAACAGCACCTTCTGCTTCTCCCTGCGCAGCTTCCTGAATATGTGCAAGATGCACAGTAACCAGCTTGCTTATAGCAGCGTGAGTTTTGTCATTGTGAGTCCTCTGACCCTCGACTGCGATCATTTCTTTTGCTGCTCCTGCAACTTCTTTAAAATTATATGGTGCAAATTCGTCATTAGGGAGCAGTCCGTTATTCATCTTTATCTTTAAAAAGTTTACTTTCTGCTTACTACACAACTCTTTATCACCTGCCGCGAAACCTACTGTTGTACCTGTTAAAAACATTGCTGATGCGATTATACCTGCTACAAAGAAATTTTTCACCTTCATTATACCTATGCCTCCTTTAATTAAAAAAATAAGCCCCTTTCACTGGTTAGCCAAAGAGTAAAGCCCTAGTCTGTATACAGTAAAATAACAAACTCCGCAAAGTTTTACATATTTATTTTATAAAATATAAAACTTCACCCCCCTTCAATTTCAATCATTTTGTTTAATCAACCCAATACAACTCTCACTGTAATGACTAATATTAAACAATTCTGGGTAAATATATCATCGTGAAAGAACAGAGTCAAGTAAAAACTCACAGTAACTTTCAAAGACAACTAAGCATTTTTTTTAGTGGTCTCCAAGCAGATGTTGTTACCCGCTATGCTTCTTCTCTTTGTATAAATTAGGATAAATATGGATGTCCAGATGCTTATGGCAAATGGCGCAAGTCTGCCTTAAACGCCTCACCTGCCATTGTTGATCTTCAAGCGCCCCCTCTTTATCTCCGTTTTTTGCAATCTCAGCCATTTTTTCAGCTTCTACTTGCATTATCTTCATCTGCTCTTCATATTTAAAGTCGTCAGGTTTTGCAAATTTGATCCTTACTTTCTTTGTTATTTTTGCTATGTTTTCCCCAGCTTCAAGAATTTGCTTCCATTGTTTTTTTTTGTATTTGTAATAGCCGGATATTTCTTCTACTATTTTGTAGTCCTTGTCTATATCCTCCATCATTAGCGCCAATTCACTCTTTTCCTTTTCAGGTTCCCCACCCATAAGTTCGTCCGCACCTTTAATTTGCTCAGATGGTACATTTTTCTCTAAGCCCTGAGCCATTTTGTATTGAAAACTGCCGACTGTTAAGAAAATAAATAAAGCTATCAAAACCTTGTGCATAGTAAAATCCTCTCCTATTATTAATGAAAACTTAAGTCATCGCAGATAACGTGCCGACATGTCACAATTAAAATAAACCAACGTAAGATCTTTAAAATTAGAACCTTACACAATAAGCACATAAATGATGCAACCGATTATATCAAAAGAATGGCTAAATTCAACCGTTATATTGAAGCATATTCGCCAAGTCTATTAATCTCTTGCAAATAATTCTACCCGGCAATATAATCTTGAACACTGTCAGCCTTCTTAACAGAAATCGTCACTGTTAGTTGATGCTTTCAAAGGTCTTTTGTAAAGTTGATTAATATCAGTAAGTATCTTATAAACCATCTGTTACGTTACAATAAAGGAATAATTTTTATTATGAAGTGGTCCCAGACATTTATACCAACATTAAAGGAAACCCCCAGTGATGCTGAAGTTGAAAGTCACAAACTTATGATTCGATCCGGCATGATCAGAAAATTGTCAGCGGGTATCTACTCATACTTACCACTTGGTACTAAGATATTAAACAAAGTAACCACAATTATCCGGGAAGAGATGGATAAATCCGGCGCTATTGAACTCTCTTTACCCGCTTTGCAGCCCTTGACACTCTTAGAGCTTAGTGGAAGGATAGATGCTTTCGGTGATGACTTACTTAGCATGAAGGACCGACATAAAAAAGGCATAGCCTTAAGCCCTACTCACGAGGAGGTTATTACCGATTTAGTTAAGAATGAGGTCAGTTCATATAAACAACTGCCTTTAATTCTATATCAGATACAGACGAAATTCAGGGATGAGGCCAGACCGAGATTTGGTGTTTTGCGAAGCAAAGAGTTCTTAATGAAAGACGCCTATAGCTTTGATACAGACGATGATAGCCTTAATAACAGCTACCAAAAGATGTACGACACATATTGCAGGATTTTCGAACGGTGCAAATTGGATTTTTTAGCTGTAGAAGCAGATACCGGCGCAATGGGAGGTGACGTTTCACACGAATTCATGGTTCCTAATGAAAACGGAGAGGACGTAATAGCCAAATGCAGGAGTTGTGACTATAGTGCAAACCGTGAAAAAGCCGAGCCTTCCCCCATTGAATCCGATGACAATGTTACACCGGACGATCCGAAAGAGGTCTCTACACCGAACATGACAACAATAAAAGAGGTAAGCAATTTCCTGGGCATAGAATCAAACAAAATGGTCAAAACGCTGATTTATACATACGACAATAAACATGTAGCTGTTCTCGTACGTGGGGACCACGACGTAAATGAAGCGAAACTGTCAAAGGTGTTATCGAGTGATGAGATAGCTCTGGCGAATGAAGAAACTGTTGTAGAGCTGACAAATGCACCTGTGGGTTTTGCAGGTCCAATTGGCTTGAAGACGCAGATAATAGCAGACCAGGCAGTCACTGTTCTTAAAAATTGCGTTGTTGGAGGCAATAAGGCTGATACTCATATTATGAATGTAAACCCTGACAAAGACTTTAAAATTGACAGAGCTGCTGATATTCGATTTGTCACAGAAAATGATAGATGCCCTAAGTGCAATGATGTGCTCGATATTTCCAACGGAATTGAGCTTGGGCATGTTTTTAAACTGGGAACAAGATACAGTGATTCACTGGGTGCAAAGTTCCTTGATAAAAATGGCAAAGAACGCCCTATTGTAATGGGGTCGTATGGTATTGGTGTTAACAGGATTCTGGCAGCGACCATAGAGAAATCTCATGATTCTAACGGTATAATCTGGCCATTACCACTGGCACCATACGAGGTACTGATCGTGCCTATAAACTTTAAAGATGAAACTATCATGGACACTGCTACAAAGATCTATGACGAGCTATGTGATGCCGGGATTGATACACTGCTTGACGACAGGGACCAGAGACCGGGTTTCAAATTCAAAGATGCTGATCTCATAGGTATACCAATAAGGATAACAGTTGGTAAACGACTCAAAGAGACCGGCGAGCTTGAGATCAAGTTACGCTCTAAAGAAGAAGTATATTATGCAAAGCCTGAAAACATACTCACTGAAATAGTAAAACACATGGACTCTTTGAGATAAAATTTGTACTCCCTGGCACATTTTTTACGCCCAGCTGGGCTGTGTGCATAAAATAATATAATGGCTGATATTAGCTTACCCAAACCGGTAAAACTTTTTGTAGGAATCATTTCCTGTAATAATAAACTTTTAGCTTACGTAGAAAGCTTACTTGTAAAGCGTTTTGGCGAGGCTGATATGAAAAGTGAAATCATCCCATTCAATTTCACAGATTACTACACAAAGGATATGGGGGCAAGTCTCTCAAGACAGTTTATATGTTTCAGAAAACTTATAAACCCCGAAGAGCTTCCCGCTATTAAAATCTGGACAAATGAATTGGAAGACAAGTTTAGACACAATAGTGAGTTTGAAGTTCTCAGACCAATCAATTTAGACCCTGGATATCTGACACATTGCAATCTCATACTTGCCTCTACTAAGGATTATTACCATCGAATTCATCTTCAGGGTGGTATTTATGCGGAAGTTACACTGTTTTACCAACATGAGGTTTTTAAGAACCTGCCATGGACATATCCTGATTTTCAGACAGAGGAGTATAAAAACTTTTTTCTAAAGGTAAGGGCTGTATATGCAAAAGACATTAGTAATAATTAAGCCGGATGCTGTACAACGTCGTTTAATCGGCAAAATTATCAACAGATTTGAAGAAAAGGGATTGGAAATAATAGGATTAAAAATGACTATTATCTCCAAAGAATTGGCAGAAGAGCATTATTCAGTTCATGACGGTAAGGACTATTATGAAAAACTTGTAGAATTCATGACTTCCGGACCTGTGGTGATGATGGTATTAAGAGGAAAGAAAGCAATAGAAGTTACCCGAAAACTCATGGGCTCCACATTTGGACACGAGGCCGCTCCCGGAACAATAAGAGGTGATTACGCAATGAGTAAACGTTTCAACCTGCTGCATGGTTCAGATTCGGAAGAGTCAGCGGAAAAAGAGATTTCCCTCTTCTTTGAAAATGGAGATCTTATACAAAATGACCAGTCAGGCCTGAAATGGATATACGACTTGTCCGGTAATCCGACCGATGAGGACTACTTTTAGAAACCTTCCTGCATGAGGAACTTCAAAAAACCCACGAAATACACGAAAAGACACTAAAAAAGTACATTCGTGATACTTCGTAATTATCGAGTTGAATAGTATTTGTCAAAGGCTTAACTTAATTACTAATTTTTCCATCTTTGCGGTGAACTACTTTCTTAGATGCAATTAAAAACATTCATAACAAAAACACTCCTGTTTATACTCATCACCCTCCCTATCGGTTGTGCTATACATAGCGACAGACCTTACATTGGTGATAACCTATTAGATAAACCAAGCGTCGACCTCAGCAAGGTCCAGACACTCTCGTTCCCAAAAGTAAAAGAAACAATACTCACAGAGAGATTACGATTTAATACGCTAAAGGCAAAAGCCGACATAATAATTACAACTCCTGAAATTAAAGGAGAGTTCAGATGCAAGGGAATCTTAAGATTTCAAAAATCCGGAAAGATTAGAGTAATCGGCTCCAAGCTCGCAACGACGGTCTTTGATATGCTTTCAGATGGAGATAGCTTCTGGTTTTATTTGCCGAAAGAGAGAGTCGTTTATACAGGAAAATGTGATACGGTGAAAAAACCAGACACCAGCGCGTATATATTCCCTGACGATATAGCCGCTCTTTTAGAATATGACAAGCTCTTTGAAGGAAGATCCGCCTATATGGAAACATGGCCGGTTTTCTGGCTAGTTCACGTATTAGATAAGAGAGGTGAAGAACCCGTGCCATACAGCAGGTTGAGGGTGGACAGGATTGATAGCACAGTCACGGAACTCACCATGTTTAAGCCTGATAGTTTTATCAAGGCACAGGCGTCGTTCCATGATTATGTAGAAATAAACGGCCAGTCTATTCCTGAAGCAATTCAGATACATTGGCCGGATACAAATACTACCTTAACCCTACACCTGAACAATATTATTATAAACGAACCTCTCAAACCTGAGATATTTCAATTTAAGAAGCCAAAAAAAGCCGAGATTATTGAGATAAATTAGCTACTGAAATAAACTATTCTGTAACAGCCTAAATACTATAGTTTAAATTTTATTACACCTGCCTTTGTTGCTCTCGTTTCTGGAAAATATTATCTGGCGTTGCCTTCTCGGTTTAATATTATTCTGAAAATATAGCAACTCTCATCCCTGTTTTTACCTTATTTTAATTTGATTCGATACTCTGAAAAAAAAGTAGCGATTTAGTTTCTATTGCCGACTAACCTTTTCAGCCTTATCGACGGTATAGTATTTGTCAAAATTAACCCAATTAAAAGAAATGCCCGAATATACAAAT
>JANLHC010000189.1 GCA_024654465.1 Candidatus Scalindua sp. | reverse complement strand
CCTCAGGCTGTGCCAGCCCTTACTTTTTTGTGATAGAGTAACCATTCGATAAAAAGAATAAATGGTACTAACAAAAGAAGATATTTTCCGATTTCTGTTTTTCCATTTTTTACGAGTGTTTCGGCTTCTTTCTCTTCAAATTTGAGTTCCTCGCCATCTATTGATCCAGGTGCAATTCTGGATTCATTTACATCAAAAAGATTTGCCACAAATCTAGTATTGAGGTTAGTACCTGAAATTTTATATTCCCCTGTATATTCTATTTTGTTAAAAACAAAATTTTCTTCAGTGGCATCCTCTTTGGCATCATATTTCAAAACCTCATTTCCAGGAGTTACTATTTCAATGTTTTCTGTTAAAGCATAATTCAACCGGTACTGCCCTCCGGTTAATAACTTATTATTATCTACCGCTTCATATGGATTCAACCACTGGATTATATTAAGTGTCATAATCAGCATCCGCAAACCATCAGATTTCGAAAAATCAAAATCGCTTAGATCAAAACCCAATGACATTATCTTCTTTCCTTTATACCATCCGGCAAAGGCAATGGGCGAATCATTCAAATTATCTGATATTTTAATTAATGGTATTGACCAATCCGGAGGTTTCATGACAAATGCACTCTTAATATCCAAACCATCCAGGTTAGTCAGATGCAGCATTGTCGGATGAGAATTGTCCCAGTCGAGTATCTTTACCGGCGATACCAGGTGATGTTCGCTGATCAGTACACCACCGAATGTGCTACCTTTTACGTCTTCATCTTGCGAATTTGGTGAATGCAAATACGGCGTTATGTATAGTGCATTAATATTGGGATTATTATCCGGGATAAATTTGTGAAAAATTGCGACATCATAATCCTTTACAACTTCTTGTTCATATTCAGAAGTCGCAATATGGGTCACTATTATCCGATGAGTACTTTGTTCTATCTTTGCCAGCTCATCCTTCAAACTATAATTATCTGAAACTAATAATATGTTGATCGGCTTTATTTCGTTAATTATTGCGTAAGCGGTATTATCTACTGAAAGAAAATCATCCGTCTGTATACCGGCTTTTAAGATACCGGGTGAGTTAAGATGCATCACACTTAATGTTTTTTGTTCGTTACTCGCTAATTCTAATTTTTCCTCCATTATAATTTCATCGTTCAAGAAAACACTTAACCTGACAGTTTTACTATCATTTGAATAGTTTTCAATTGTGACATAAGCTTCACGCTCCGAGTAGTCTTTAAACATATCCTGATATACATCCAGAGATGTAATGGCAACGTTGGCAGATTCCTTCCCAAACGTGATAAACTTTATATTTCCGGATTTTAAATTGGTAAAGTTTATTGAAGATGCCGATCTGTCTGTCAATACATACATCTCTCCTCTTTCCGCATTTTTGAGAAACGAAACTCCCAGACTCACCCCCTCATCAAGATTTGTTCCGGTATCCTTTGGCATTAAGTCGTTAATTGTTTTATTTAATTTAGCCTTATCATTGGTGAAGTCACAGACAACAGTGGAAGAGTAATTTGAAGAGATAACCATCATCTTATCCCATTGCCCCAGCTTACCTATCATTTTGAGCGCTTGAGATCTGGCCTGATCAAAACGTGTTTCATTGCCTTCAACAGTTTGCATGCTTGCTGATGAATCAACGACAAGGACAATATTTTTTCCGGATATATTAATTATGCTGGATTTAATGTACGGCTTTGCCAGAAAAAACACAAGAAGCAGTATGAGGAGTATTTGCAACAGAAAAAGCAGATCTATCTTAAATACCTTGCTCCGTACAGTATCTTCATTCAGTACGCCCCATGGAATCAGACTAGATACATGCACTATATTTTTCTTTTTATTAAAAATATAGAGAAATACCACCAGTCCGATTGATGCTAAATATCCAAATGCAAGTAAATTTAAAAAACCCATATAAATTAAGTCACTATTATAGTAAAAAACTATCCTTCGACGCCGACTCACCCGTCCGCCGTGGCGGAGAATTACGTCACACTGAGCGGAGTCGAAGTGTCATATATTAATATTACATAATAACTTAAGGAATATATGTTTACAATAATTATTTACCAGACATGAAATTAAAAATATTTACATTACAATATTAAAACCGAACCTGTGCAGATAAAATATTGCAGGGAGAGGATAAGGAATTTTAATGGAACGGTCATAAAGGGATGGACCGGACATTTCCGGTTGGATGGCAAACCGGAATTCCTGCAGTTTGCCATTGCTACGGGATTGGGTTCGAGGAATAGCGCAGGATTCGGGTTTATTGAAAAGGTAGGGAAACGGTAGCAGATACTATTTTTTTCACGGAGCGAAAGCAAAACCATTTATCCTTGTTATTGGCCTTGTGAATGGATACCATTAACAGCTAAAATTGAATGAATGCGGCAATGAATGATAATTAAGATTGAAGGAGGTGATTAAAATGGTGATTATTAATAAGGAAAAAGCAAAAGAAATGTATTATGCCAATATGATGTGTGAGTATCACAAGGCAACAGAAAAGATCAGGCTTTTCACAAAAAAATACGAGATGTCATTTGATCAGTTTGAAAAGGACATAAAAGGTTCTGAGCAGGAAAACTTTGAAAGGTGGGATGATTATATGGAATGGAAAGGATATGAAAATGTCTTACAAACTCTGATCAAAGAAAAAAAGGAGCTGGAAGTTGGAGATTATAAAGTGTCTTGAGAAAAGCAGTGCAGTCAAAAACTTTAATGTTCTTGTCCTTGAGTATTTTGAAGGTGGTTTCTATATAAAGATTAAGGCCACATTAAATAATAATACAGAGCTGTATATAAGGGAGTACTCGGACGTTCATGTGCGAAACTATTCATATCACTGGCAGGAACCAAATCAGAAGTTATTGATCAGATGTGACAACTCCACACATCACAAACATATTGAAACATTTCCGCATCATATTCATCAAGGTAATAATGTCTTACCAAGTTATCAAATTTCTTGCGAGGAAATATTAAAGGTAATTGAAGGAAAAATCTGAACAAAAATAACCTGTTCAAATAAAATATTGCCGGGTTTGGGTTTATTGAAAAGGTAGCCAGAGAAACAGCTCAAACGGTTTAAACTGTTTAAACAGCTTTTTTACAGGGAGGTAATAAAATGACAGCAAAATATTTTGAAGATTTAGAGATTTGGAAACTTTCAAGGGAATTAACGAACAAAATCTACAACGTAAGTAATGATGGCAAATTTGCGAAAGATTTCGGACTCCGTGATCAGATAAGGAGAGCAGCTGTTTCAATCATGTCTAACATTGCAGAAGGATATGAAAGGGGTGGCAATCAGGAATTCATACAATTCCTTTCAATAGCAAAAGCCTCATGTGGTGAAGTTCGTTCACAATTATACGTTGCCATGGATCAATGTTATATCGGTAATACGAAGTGTGAACTGATAATAGACGAATGTCGGAAACTCTCCATCATGATCAACAACTTTATAGAATACCTGAAAGGCAACAGATACAAAGGAGCAAAATACAAAACACCAGAGCGAAAAAGCACAAAAGAAGTGCTGGAAACAATCATGAAAAAAATGAAAAACGAAAAAGACGAAACAGCTTGAACTGTTTAATCAGCTTGAACGGCTTAACCGGCTTAACCGGTTTATACCGCATGAACAGCTTAAACGGTTTAATCGGCTTGATCAGTCAAGATGGTTTTAAACTAAGTCCTTAATTTCAACGGTTTGAACCCCTTGAGCGGTTTAAACTACTTAAACAATATTGATCTATTTAAACTACGTTCTTTTATTTATGAAATTAAAAATATCTCTTATATCTGATAACGCAGTTGTTTTACCAAAAGAGTTTAACTATATAACTCAGGC
>JANLHC010000188.1 GCA_024654465.1 Candidatus Scalindua sp. | reverse complement strand
TCTGGAGGAGAATGAAAATGAGCAAACAAATAATGATTATTGAAGATGACCAATCTTTCCACGACCTTTATACAGAGTTGTTAGAGGACACAGATTACAAAATTACCCGTACTTATGATGGAGTGGAGGCCATGAAAAAACTAGAGGAAGACAAGCCTGATTTAATTATCCTTGATATGTTATTAGATCTGATGGCAGGTGATACTTTTTTCCGTCTTATAAGGAATATGCCTGAATACGTTGACATTCCAATTATTGTGGTCAGCGGCTATCCTGAACAAGCTTATGCAATCCTTAAGGACATGGATAAAAGCCTTACATTTCTTAACAAAACGGAAGTCTGTGAAAAATTAATTGGAAAAATAAATAGTAGGATTGGATAGAACGCCATTCTAAAACCCTCAATATCCAAGATTATTAAGACCATATTCTTGATAATGAAATGCATACCCTTCAGCAGATTTAAAAGAATTGTATTACTTAACATATGTAGCCGGAAGCAGAACATATACTTAACAATTGAGGACAAAATACGACAATGATTCTAAGAAAAAGGAGCCTGAAGTTTCAATTGATAGTTGTTTCATCAATTCTATTCTGTGTCTTGATTGTACCGGTAGGAATGTCGATGAAAAAGTCGCTTGAATCAAGAAAACTTTCAGATGAATATACAATTGAAAACAGAATCATAGGACACCTGAACACTGCGGCGGGATGGCATGCCATTGAACGTGGGTATGGGGCGACCATTCTTGGAAGTGGTAAAGGTAGTTCATCTCCCCTCTTTACAAATTTCCTTGAGATGCAAAAAAAAGGAGATTTAGAAGTCTTTCAGGCTGAAGAATATATAAATGAACTGAAGAAAATAGATGACAACAAGATACTCGAAAAGGAATTAAACATATGGCGTGAAGGGTACCAGATGCTCTTATCTTCTCGTCCAAAAATTGTCAGCAATGACATCTCCAACGAAGAGTGGCTTAATGTTACCACCCTTAACATTAATAATGAATTTGATCTGCGCAATGTCACATTTACATCAGAAAAAATGGACGTAAGGATAATCTGTATGAGTAATATCCTTGGCCTTAATATTGCCAAATTATGTGAATTTGTCGGATTGGAACGTGCTCTTATCGGTAATACTATTGCATCGGGAAACCCTATTTCCGATGAGATTTATGAAAAAATAAAACGCTACCGTACAATAGTAGAACTCCTCCTTGATCAAATACTACTGATAAAAGATCTGGCATCTACTTCAGATCAAATGAAACAGGCTTTAGTGGAATTTGAAAAAGAGTTTCTGCAATCATTCCAGCGTTTAAGGGAAGATATTTTTAGCGCAAGTAGAAAAGAGATAAAAGTTTCATCTGACCAAATCACAAAGATGAAAACGGATATGAACAATTATTTCTCCGGAATATCTAAAGATTTACTGAACATAAGCAACCATATCAATATAATCGAATTGGCGAAAGGCTTGAATTCAGGAAAAAACATCCATATATCCGAACAACAGAGCAGTGTCATAAACCTGTTTAAATTTTTTACTCAAGTACATAAGATCTATAGCCAGATTCTGTTTATTGATAGATTCGGGCAGGAACGTGTATGCGTTGACTTTAATAGCGACACCTCCCTGGCAACTTCTCTCTCACAATTAAAGGATAAAAGGGAAAGGCATTATTTCAAGGAAACCATAAATATGACAGAAGGGGGCGTATACATATCTCAAATTGAACTTAACATTCAGCAGGATATGATTCAAATTCCTTATAATTCTGTTATTTATTTTGCAACTCCGGTATCCGTGGATGGAAAGCAAGCTGGCATTGTCGTTTTTAAAGTAATTGCAAATGCAGATACTCCGTTTCTTTCGCACAAAGTAATAGAGGATAAAACAAAAGAGGATTACATTTTAGCCGATCAAAATGGGTTTTATATCCATCATCCAAATAAAGGGAAAGAGTGGGGAATGATGGACTTGCTCAACAAACCACACCAAAATATAAGAGAAGATTACCCGGAAGCGGCAGAACAACTTTTGTCAGGTAAAAAAGGAATTTTACGTTTAGTTTCAGGGGAAGTGATTGTTTACGAACCGTTATTTCCTGAATTTAAGACTGATACCGATAAATTCTGGATAATTATTAAACGAGTTAAAAGTGTAGATTATCCGGTAAATGCTTCGACCTGGTTTGCTGCAGCAACAAAGGCAATTAATACCGGACTCGCTATCTCAAAGATTGCCGATGCGGAGACAAAAGCTTACATATCAACGATGGGATTAAATGCAAAAAGAAGTTTAGAGATCAACTTATTCATTTTTGCATTTCTTATTCTGGTTTTTCTTATTTTTATTCGATGGTCAAGGACGCGCATCCTGAACCCTATTGAGAAGCTGACAAGGATTACACAAAAAATTGCAGAAGGTGATTACTCTCTTAAGGCTGAAGTAGAATCAAGAAATGAAATAGGCATTCTTACCTCAAACTTTAACAAAATGGCTGATGGACTTACAA
>JANLHC010000180.1 GCA_024654465.1 Candidatus Scalindua sp. | reverse complement strand
TCTCATTAAATGCTTCACATAGTATTAATGGGTCAAAATATTTTTTTATGAGTTTTGTAACGAATCTGTGGAAATCAGTGTGAATCAGTTTTTTAAAGTGTGACATGGCACGCTTTTGTGGCAGTACGCTTTTGCGCCTTGTCACAATAAATCGTTATTAATAAACAGGCATTACATTTGCCAGTATCATTTTTATTGCGCATCAATATTCCGGATACCTGACAGCTGATTATACATTTTAAGTAATTGCCAGGATCAGGTTTAAAGCGATAGTCAGCCTCTTTCTTGACACGATATTACAAAAGTGATAGTATCATCCAACTTATCAGAAAATGCTGGTTTATTATTATGAATGAAGATATAGCAAGGGTATTGCTTGAGAAAAAGGCGGTTATATTAAACGCGAAGGAGCCGTTTACTTTTGTATCTGGTATCAGAAGTCCTATTTATTGCGATAACAGGCAGATGATTGCGTATCCGAAAGAAAGAGAGCAGATTGTTGACGCCTTTATTAGGGCATCTCATGATTGTGATTTTGATATTGTTGCGGGGACATCAACAGCAGGGATTCCATGGGCATCCTGGATAAGTGACAAATTGAACAAGCCGATGGCCTATATCAGGAGTGCAAAAAAAGAACATGGTGCTGGTAATCAAATTGAAGGTGCAGATGTAGACGGGAAAAAAGTACTTATTGTTGAAGACCTTATCAGTACCGGTGGAAGCAGTTTCAGTGCGGTAGAGGCGGTACGGGATAGGGGAGGGAGTTGTGAGGCCGTAGTTGCAATATTTACATATGACTTTAAGAAAGCCAAAAACATATTTAAAGAAGGGCGTTGTAAACTGTTGACGGTTACTAACTTCTCTACCCTTGTAAATGTTGCAAAAAAAAATGACATTTTAACTGATAGGGAATTGTCTCTTGTACTGGTCTGGAACAAAGATCCCCAAAATTGGGGTCCGAGACATGGATTTCCCAATGCGGATAAAGGATAATTTATGAGCTATGTTGATGATTTAAGGGAAAGATCAAAAAATGTAAAGAGTATTGTCTGTATGGGTATTGACCCGGTTATTGAAAAGATTCCAATCAAGGGTGAGCCGCGTCAGGTTATTGAAGGGTTCTATCTTGATATTCTGAAGGAGATTAATAAAAGGGATTTATACCCGGCTGTAATTAAACCGAATATTGCGTATTTTGAACAATATGGCTTTGACGGATTGAATGCTTTAAAGACAATTATTAGTCAGTACAAATCATCAGGTATTCCAACACTTCTTGATGCAAAACGTGGTGATATCGGAAAGACATCAACGGCCTATGCAAAATCTGCATATGAATTCTGGGATTCAGATGCTGTGACCATTGCCCCATATATGGGCAGTGATTCTGTTGAACCGTTTATTGAATGGTGTGAAAAAGGAAAGGGTGTTTATATACTATGCCGGACTTCAAACAAGGGAGCAGCTGACCTGCAGGACCTTAAAGTTGATGGTGTTCCGGTATATATGAAACTTGCAGAGAATATTTTAAAGTGGCACAAACCCGGTGTGGGTGCTGTTGTCGGAGCAACATATCTCGA
>JANLHC010000125.1 GCA_024654465.1 Candidatus Scalindua sp. | reverse complement strand
TTTTTTAAGAGTCTTTAAAGAATACCTATGTATATTTGTCTAAGCCCTTAAACCGTTAATTGATATAAAAGGCATATCAAATAACTGGGCATGGACTCTCACCAGATCGTATTTCCGCTACACTACAATACGAACAGGTGAGTTTATAGTTAGAAGAATAAGGAAAGCCAGACTGGCACAGTGTATGTAAGAGGTGAAGCTCCGTTTTGTGGAAGGCATCTTTTTACCTCGCACGCTCGACAAAAAGACCGTGTCAAGCCGTTCGTCTTTATACGGCATAAATGTAGAGCCTCAATTTCTCCAAATTTATGCCTAAGCCTCTCTTTCTGATAATTCGCTCATTATCAGACCTGGACACTTGCCTTCCCCCACACTACGTCCTTCGGGTTAACATAATTTCTTTATGTTACCTTCACCACATACATTCACTTTACCAGCCTGGCTCTTTTGTTTTTTTCGATTGATAGGGGGTGATGTGTAAGCGATGAAGGCATTATTGATGCTGATCCTGACAATTTGCTCTTTCAGCAACACCTATGGCCGTAGCAGAGGATAATTGCATCCTGTATAAAAACACATATATTATTTTTTTTAATATTTTGAATGTTGTTATGTATAATATAATTAGTTTACTTTAGCATGTCAGGACATATAATCTGCTCGGTTAACGCTGTTTCGTCTTTCTCGCTATATCTCGCCCCGCTGTCAGTTGCCAATCACATCATCCTTTTCATCAGGTTTAACAACAAATTTTAAAAAAATATTACCTGGATTGTCCTCTCTTTCCTTCTGTATCTTCTGCGCTTCCCACTCCGCTTCACTCTTCGCTTTCTTTGCAGCTATATTCAAATCAAGCTGCTGAATGGTTGCTAACGCTCGCTTAGTCTGGTCAGGCAGGTTATCGTATCGGTATTGCCTCAACTCCTCCAAAAACTTCTCATGTTCGGCCTTCGCCCGAGCCACCCGCTCCTCTTCTGCCTTCTGCTTACGCAACTCCGCTCCCTTTGCCCACTCTTCGTCCTCCTTCTTTTTCTCAGCTATTATCTTCTTCAACCTGGCCTCCCCGGCTATCAAATAAGCTTTATTATCTTCTCTCATCTTCTCTATAGCCTTCCACTGCTCTTTCATCCATACCGGGTCTTCCAAATCCATCGGCGCGTCCCATTTCGTAGTCGCAGGGGGGTCAGGCAATAGAGAAAGATCCCAACAACATCCGTTGTTAAAACCCCATCCATTATTAAAACCATATCCACCGCATCCCGATTGAGCACTCACTCTACCCGACACAACAAGCAAAATTAAAATCAACAACGATATCCCAAAAACAAATTTAGAAAATCTTTCCATTTTTCACCCCTCCCTTTCTAAAAAAATAATAATCCCATCCTCATGGATGATCGTATTTGTATTGCCTCAACTCCTCCTTAAGCTCCTCGTAGACTTTCTCCATATCACTAACTAACATTATCAACATGTCCACATCATCCCGCAACTCCTGCACCTGGTTCCTGGCACCAACAATATTACCAGCATATGTTTCAGCCGTACAACAAAATAAACATAGAAAACAAATCGTCATCCCAAAAACAAATCTTTTCATCTTAACCCCCCCTTTCTAAAAATTGACAATGCCTTGTTCCACAACGTCAACGACTTACCCAACCTGCGCCTCCGTGAACTTCTATACCAAATCACATCCACCGGCTTATTCCAGTCAAACCTCAGCTTTGTCTTGTCTATTTGCAAAACAACCTCCCCTTTACAAAATGATACTCCACTCCCCAACGATTTACATTTACCCAGCATTGCTATGCCTCTTAGACAACAACAACCCTATCGCCTGACGCACCACCTCCGCCATAGAACAACCATGCTCCTTGACAATATACCCTCCAACTCAATATAAGTACTGTAAGGCATCTGGAAGTTAAACAACTTAGTAGGCTCAGACGCTGATGTCTTAACCTGCTCTTTCACTACTACTACCTACCTTTCATATAAACAACAATCAAAATTACTATTACTGAAATCATATCTTAATTAATTAGCCATATCCTTGCCAAAATGTCTATAAAAATAAAAATCTTCCAGCGGGGGGTAGGGTGGGGGGAGGGGCCGTGGCCTGTTTCTCCCCGAAGGGCGGCTATGATAATCAATCGAGTTGGAATTTGATTTGATGTCACTATAACGCGCGCGCGCGTGCGTGTGTCAAAACGTGTTCCTGGTTTTACCTAGTCCAATCAACGGCCTTGTCATTAACATGATCAAGTTCTCCCATATGTTATTACCTCCTTTAGTATGCAAAATATGCAAACCAAATTTCCAACTTTGTTTTTGTGTTCTTCCCACTGTAGTCAGATTGTAGTCAAAACGTAGTCAACTCCAGCGTAATCAACAGAACTCCACAGGAATCAGCAGAATTGATTTGGAAATATAACCTATTATGATATATAATGATAGCGACATAACAGACACTAAATCAGGCACTTATAGAATTTGTTAAAAATACCATAATTGCGTTCGGTAATCATAACTTTCAAAAACGTTAATATTTTTCAATAAGAAATGTCGCGTAACTCGCCAGCTTATCTGGCAGGTATGCACGAATGTCTCTTTGGCAGGATATGATTTGATACGGATAGGGTAGTCGAGAAAAAATCATCAATGCATCTCAATTGTGTGAACGAACAGGACGAATGAAGTTGGCTCTCAGGTTTCTGTTGAAGCCGTATAGATATTTGCTGCTCCAGGTAATATTGCCCTGGTTAAGGTCAACAAACCATCGATCCTCTTTTTTATAAATATCACCTGTCCAGAGATATTTCTGTGTGCCGGCAAAGATTTTGTCAATGTACAATCCTCCACTGTCCTTACTTGATCTCAACAGAGAAGCAGCTTCCTCCAGTGTAGGTAACCGCCAGTCGCGAAACCCGGCATATCCTTTATCATTTAATTTTGCAACCCACTCTTCCGCCTTCTGCCAGGAAATTCCAAAACCAGCAGAACCGGACTGATGCCACATCAGGCCTGTAACGCTGTCTATCACTACTTTATCGCCATCTATTGTTTCCAATTTGTAATTGTGCTCTATTATCCTGCCGTCTTCCTGGTTACCACCTAATTTCCCAATCATCAAATTCTTAAAGCCATCGTGATCTGACCTGGACAGACTTTTATATGTCGAACGTAGTTTTACACGTTGCTGGTATTCCCCACTTGCCGTCTCAAACGTCGCAGCAGAAAGAAGCACAAATGATGCAATTAAGATATTTAACAGTAAGAATTTTCTCATATTTATAACCTCAAATCTAAATAATCCGTGTCTAGCATCTTTTTCGTCATGGCTCAACCAGGTTGGATTCTAATTATTGGAAGGTACCCAGAAATTAAGTTTTTCCTTGAATTGAACAGCTATATTTAATCTAATTCCGCAACCAGTGGATTCCTCTATTACCTCTCTACTGATAATGAGTCCTTTTCCGCTAAGGCGAAGTTTTCTAATTTTAGAATCAAGTGTTATGTTGGTTGTTGTTATTTCAAGAGGAATTATTGTTCCCGGTAGAAATGCATCGATATCATCAGTTATTACTTCGAAGAAAGCTCCATTCGCACTGACATCTTTTGTCCTGCCTTTAACTTTATCAGAAACCGATATTTCGAATCCCCCATTAAGTCTCTGCCTGCGTCTTCTGTTAGGGAATGTTACTTTAGCCAGCATATAATTTCTCTCCTCAAAAATTTAAAACTACGCTCAGTATTCAGGCGTATTCTGCCGTAATGTAAGTCCATACAACATCGAACCTTACTTAATTGAAAACTATTTTACCTGTTTCTGTACCAACCCCACTTGTTTGGTTTTCTAAACGCTTAGCATTCTAGATTCTCATGGTAATTTTGTCAAGTTTTTTTACTACTTATCTTGTTGTTTGTTTTTTTCATTTTCCTCTTTTACTACCTTGAGTTTATCTAAGATCATTTTATTAATATCGTCCCAATTATCGTAGTAAATACAGTAACGACATTGCTCCGCCTCTTTCAGGGCTTTCTTCTGTATCTCTTCGTATTTTCCACCGGATACATTAGTAGTTCTTTTATCGATATAATAATCAATCTCCTTATATAAATCTTTAAAATCAACACCAGACTTAATCTTTTCTACAAAATCATAACACTCTCTCTTCGATTTAAATAGCCAGAAATCTGCAATTTTATCTGCCGCATTCACGTCAAGTGACTGAAGTTCTACTAACTCATTCACACACCCCTGGTCACTCATCAATGAATGGCTAACCTCTGTATATTCCTGATAAAAGCGAGAGGAGCCCGCCCTATCGGCAAACAAACAGAGAGGGAAAAGGAATAGAATAATAAAAATGACAACAGTTTTTCTCATTTTAATATCTCCTTAATTTCCACATATAAATCAAAATAAGTCTGAATATAAAATAGTTTACTGCAAAGCTTCACCCGTTCGAACAGGAATATACTAAATCGTTCCTTCAAAGATAATGTCATCACCTTTTCTCATTGTCGTAAATGATGAAAATCTGATGGCTTTGTTTATCTTGTTTATATTGAGATCTCCTATTGCTTCCAGCCCCTTTCCTACGATCTTTGGAGCTATTGGTATTATCATCTTATCGACAAAACCTGCTTTTAATAGTGAGGTGATTATTTCCGAACCGCCCTCTACCAGTACTGACATAATCTCTCTTTTGCCGAGTTTCCTTAAGAGATCGCTGAGGCTGACCCTGCCGGTTCTCTCTCTGTTCACTACCAATACTTCCACTCCAAGTTTTTTTACTGCTTCTATTTTCCTGGCAGGTGCGTTGGACGTTGTGGCTATAATTGTCAGATGTGAATTAGCATCTGTCAGCACAGATGACTTGATTGGTATGCGAAGTTTACTGTCAACTATGATACGAAAAGGATTCTTTCCCTTTACATGTCTTACCGTCAATTGTGGATTGTCGACAGCAACGGTTCCCACACCGACCATAATACCCCCATTTATGCTGCGTAGCCGATGGACATACCTGCGCGATGCTTCAGAACTTATCCATTGTGAATCGCCACTCTTAGTCGCGATCCTTCCATCCAGCGTCTGAGCATATTTAACGGTTACGTAAGGCATCCCCGTCTTAACAAATTTAAAATAATGCTCATTTAACTGCATGCATTCAGATTCACGTATTCCAACGTCAACCTTAATGTCTTTTGATCTCAGAATTTTAATCCCCTTGCCATTTACTTCTGGATTCGGATCAAGAGAGCCAACTACTACTCTTCCAGGATTCTCTTGTATTAACGCATCTACACAGGGTGGTGTTCTCCCATAATGACTGCACGGCTCTAAAGTAATGTAAAAAGTTGAACCCTTGATATTTTTCTTAGCGCTGTTTATGGCGTTAATTTCGGCATGGTGATCACCGCATCTTTTGTGATAGCCCTGGCCGATGATCTTTCCATTCGCAACAATTACGGCACCAACCACGGGATTCGGACTGGTCTTACCAAGACCCCTCCCGGCAAGACGGATCGCAATTCCCATATAATAATTGTCGTCAAAAGTGTTTTTTTTCATATATACCCGGCACCTGTGAAAATAGTTTTTATCTCTTCAATTTCTGCGCTGGTAATAGGCAGATTTCCTTGTGAATTCTATTGTTTACCCAGCGTTATTTGATCGAAGAAACATTAAGTAGTTTCAACATCTCTTCAGTATTCGTCACAGGCATCTTGCACGCAAAGTCGAGACAAACGTATGCGGTAGCTTTACCGTCAAAACTTGAGTGATATTCTGTGTATTCTGCAATACTGGTTATATCCGCTGTTTCCTGGTCAGAACGCTTTAAGAGAACCACCTTGTATGGAATAAAATGCTTCCTGAGAGAACGCAGCATATCTTTCGTGTCCTCTGACTCAGGGTTACCAACTATGACGATTTCATAAGAAGGGCCTATTCCAAAACCGAGTGCGACCATCATTTGTGTATAACCGGAAGGTGCACTCTCCACATCTTTAGAAAAAGCTAGCATTATTTTATTCGCCTTATCCTCGTAATCAGTATTCGCAGTGATGCGCGCCAGTCTGAACAGGTTTAAGACGGCCACTGAATTCCCTGATGGTATGGCGCCGTCATAAATCTCCTTCTGCCGGACTATAAGCTCTTCCGCATCGTCCGCAGTAAAATAAAAACCGCCATTCTTTTCATCCCAGAAATATTTTATCATTTCTCTGTTCAGGTCAAGCGCTGTCTTGAGGTAATGTACATCAAAGACCGTTTCATAGAGTTCCAGTAACCCCCAGATAATAAAGGCATAATCATCAGCATTGGCCAGTATAGCAGTATGCCCATCACGGTAACGGTGTAAAATTCTCCCGTCTTCCCTGTGCATGCCGGTAAGTATGAAATCTGCCGCACGCTTTGCCGCCTCCGCATATTTCGGCTCATTAAAAGCCTGCGCCCCTTTTGCCAGCGCGGCTATCATTAATCCGTTCCAGTCAGTCAATATTTTGTCATCTTTGTGTGGATGGATTCTTTTATTACGGACAGCAAATAATTTTTGCCTGGCTGCTTCCACACGCTCTTTAAGCCCATCTACAGACTCTTTATTCTTGAATGCAACCTCTGTAAGGCTCTTTTCCAGATACAGGATATTCGCGCCAGTGTTTTCACCGGACGCCTCATCTCTGAAATTACCGGTTCTGTCAATACTATACACATTTATAATCAGGTCAGCCTCATCCCCTTTCAGGACCTGACGAATCTCATCTTCTGTCCAGACATAAAACTTTCCCTCCACACCCTCACTGTCAGCATCCTCCGCAGAATAAAATCCACCTTTCTTGTCTGTCATATCACGCATGACGTAAGTAAAAATCTCCTTTGCGGTCTCTTCAAATTCTTTTATACCCGTCGCCTGATACGCCTCTATATATGCCATTGCAAGCATTGCCTGATCGTAAAGCATCTTTTCAAAGTGCGGCACAAGCCAATGGGAATCTGTCGAGTATCTATGGAATCCAAATCCTATGTGATCATATATGCCGCCATTTTGCATTGATTGAAGAGTTTTTACTACCATCATTAATGCCTTCTCATCATTCGTGCTCTGCCAATAACGAAGTAAAAAAAGAAGGTTCTGGGGACTTGGGAATTTTGGTGCATTTCCAAAACCGCCATACTGTTCACTATATCTTTCACTGAGCTGTTCGTACGCAGTTTTTAATGTAGATTTATCAAGTTCTGATCCTGAAGAGCTCTGAGCAATCATATTGAGCTTTTCCGTAATCTGATCTGCAGATTTTACAATTTCATCATGTTGAGTGTCCCATACCTCTTTGATACGAGGTATTAAATCCAACATACCCAACCGGCCATGCTGACTCTCCATTGGAATATATGTACCGGCAAAAAATGGTTTCTTATCCGGTGTCATAAGGATGGTTAGCGGCCACCCCCCGCTACCAGTCATCATTTGACAGACACGCATATAGATATTGTCTATGTCCTGTCTCTCTTCCCTGTCGACTTTAATACAGATAAACACCTCATTCATTAACCTGGCAACCTCCGGGTCCTCGAATGATTCGTGTGCCATTACATGGCACCAATGACATGTCGAATAACCAATGGAAAGAAAAATAGGCTTATTCTCCTTTCTGGCTTTTTCAAAGGCTTCCGGTCCCCAGGGATACCAGTCTACAGGGTTATCTGCATGTTGAAGTAAGTAAGGACTCTTTTCAAGCTTGAGTCTGTTATAATGCTTTTTGATATCACCTTCTGCAAATTTATGTTTCATATTTTTTACCTCAGTATCTGAAGATAAAATCCTCAGATTCCCTGTAAACAATGTTATTAAAATAATACAAGGTAATAGTGATGATAATACTTTTTGCATATATTGCCTTTCAATACTTAGAACGTAATTAATTTGTGTTCCAATAACGAGACTTGATTATACTCAAAAAACACTACAATTCATACCGCTTATTTTTGAGAGAACTTCTTCTTCTATTGTATTACTGTACCATAATTTAAAACAATTATAATGTAGTAAAATGACAAATTAATATGGAAAGATGAATGTTGATCAAGTATGATGATGCACTATTGATGTAGCATTTTGTGACATTCAGAAAAATGAGATAGAGAAAGTCGTCAGTGAAAAAAATAAATATTATCT
>JANLHC010000171.1 GCA_024654465.1 Candidatus Scalindua sp. | reverse complement strand
TTTGATCTCTTTAGCGTTTCAATAATTATTTTCTCCTCAATCTCACGCAATGGCATGCCAAATGGTATAGAAAATTTTCTATCTTCAGTCTTGCCACCTGCAATATTCCCTGCAATATTCCCTGGAAGATCCTTTTGTGTGATGATCCGATCTTGAGTTAAAACAACAGCCCTCTCAATCACATTTTTTATTTCACGTACATTACCCGGCCACTGATATTCAGTCATAATATCCTGCGCTTCCTCAGAAATTCCGTCTACTCTCTTATTATTTTTTTTCTGATAAATCTTAAGGAAATGACTTATCAGCAGAGGAATATCTTCCCTTCTTTCTCTCAGCGGAGGGATATCTATGGTAATCACATTCAACCGGTAAAACAAATCTTCTCTAAATCTTTTCTGTTTTATTGCATTTGCAAGATCAACGTTAGTTGCTGAAATTATCCGGACGTTACTTTTTATAACACGAGTACCTCCTAAACGCTCAAATTCACCCTCCTGTAAAACCCGAAGTAGTTTAACCTGTATGGATGGAGTTATTTCACCTATTTCATCAAGAAATAATGTTCCATTATGAGCCAATTCAAAACGGCCTTCTTTCTGGTTAACGGCACCAGTAAACGCCCCCTTTTCATAACCGAACAGTTCAGATTCGAGAAGTGTATCCGGTAAAGCCGCACAGCTTACTTTTACAAATGGCTTATCCGTTCTCGCCCCTATACTGTGTATAAGTGACGCTATGGCCTCTTTTCCGGTACCACTTTCACCTTGAATCAATACTGACGCCTGGCTTGGCGCAACTTGTTCCGCTAATTTTATAACGTCGCACATTACGTCACTTTGCCCGATAATGTCAGCATGTCTATCGTGTTCGGAATGCGCAAGCTGCTCATGCAAATATTTATTCTCTACAACGAGAGCCTGTTTCTCAACTGCCTTTCTGATCATATTGGTAATCACTATTTTCTTGAAAGGCTTTGTAATGAAATCATAAGCGCCATCCTTCATGGCGCCAACAGCCTTCTCAATTGTACCGTGAGCTGTAATTAATATGACCTCCACTTCCGGCTTGATTAACTTTGAAGCCTTAAGCAGTTGAAGACCATCCATTTTATGCATTTTCAGATCTGAAAGTATTACGTTGATTTTTTTTTCGCGCAAAATTTCCAGTGCGCTTTCACCGCTTTCTGCTAAAAAGACTTCATAGCCCTCTTTAGAAAGCATCTTTGACAGTGCGATCCTGATACTTTCCTGATCATCAACAATCAAAACTGTTTGCTTTGTTGAATTATTCAATTATATCCTTTCCACAACTTTCAAGAGGAAAACTAATAACCATAGTTGTACCCTTGTCAATTGTACTCTTACAAATAATTTCGCCATGATGCCCTTCCACCGTCTTCATCGTCAAGGCAAGACCCAAACCAGTGCCGCCAGCTTTTGCGCTATAAAACGGATCAAAAACCCGTTGTATATCATCTTTACTGATACCTGATCCGGTATCAGTAATACAAACTTCGATACAGTTATCCTTAAGCCTTGTAGATATGCTTAATTTGCCGCCGTCAGGCATAGCTTCAAAAGAGTTCTTCAAAATATTAAGAAATGCCTGTTTTATCTGATTTACATCGAGCAATATTAGTGGCAGATCAGAAGCATAATTCTCTTTTAGAGTAATACCTCTTTGCACCCTCTCCTTATTAAAGAATTTTGAAAGTTCAATTAATATATTATTGACAGAAGCCGGTTTTGTATCCAGCCTTGGAAATCTTGCAAACCGTAAATACACGTCACTCATTTCAGTTAAAGTATCTACCTCATTAAGAATGGATTGAATCAGGTTCTCCGCATCACTCTTTTCCTCTCCATTATCCTTGCTGATTTCATCATACAATAACTCTGTATTTAAACTAATCGAACTTAATGGATTTCTTATTTCATGGGCAACCTTTGCAGACATTTCTCCAATAGTTGCGAGACGTTCCGAATGCAATAATTGCTGTTCAAGTTTTTTTCTTTCTGTAATATCGTGGCTTGTCAACACCGTACCCCAATATTTACCACTGGGATCAATTATTGCAGAATATGTGTTATAGAGAAAACCGTCCTTTGTCTTTATCTCCTGATGCTGTGACGTTTCTATTCCATTTCTAAAACTTTCAGTTATATTTGATGCTATCCCTCCTATATAAGGGACCTGGCCATCTTTAACTGATTTATTTAATAGTTCTTCGCTTTTTACTTTCCATGTTTTTTCAATTTCCTTATTGCACATTGTCACCTTATCATTAGGATCTATAAAGATAACTCCTTCTGCCATATTTTCTAATGTTGATTTTATCTCAAACAGCACATCATCTCTGCTTTTTCTTAATTTATCCATTAATGATGTCACAAAATATACCGAAATAAATATTGTGCTGGCAAGCGCAAAGAAAATACACAGTATGTAAACTTCAGAATGCCAAAGTTCATCACTATATTTAAACGCAGAAAACGTTTGTAAAGGCTGATGGGGTATTATAGAATAATATTCCAGTAATAAAAGCAACGCAAAAAGGCTTGCCGCAAACAACGCCTGCAGATAACTATACTTTTTTTCTAAAAATATTCCACCTATTATGGCATGAAACAAAAAGTAAAATATAAAGGGATTTTCAATACCACCTGCAAAGTATAAAAGGCATATAAGGAAGAAATGATCAGTCATGATTTGTATACCCGCATGCATCTGCACAGAGACAAATGTTTTTGCCCTGAGAGCTTTTGTGTAGAATAAGAAACCCGCATTGGTTAATCCAATAATTACGCCTATGGTATATAATGGAATAGCCTGCTCCAAAACGCTAAAAACACTGCTGAAGATATATGTCGTAATAAACAAGCCTGATATCGCAAGCCAACGCAGAAGAATCAGCCAGCGCATACGTTCTATTAATTCCGTTTTTTTTAAATTTTCCTTGAACACCTATGCCAGCTCCTGTTTCGGTCAGTTATTGTCAACATTGCGTGTAAAAATCCGATTATCATAACTGCTATAGCGATATCTTTTCGTCACTGTAAAGTCAATAAAAAAATGATAATTACTATTTTAAAAGACCGCACATTGAAAAAGGTCAGATAAATTATTTTTTATACAACAGACTATTGACAACAAATTCACCATTTGTATAATCAGCTTTTACTTTTACAAACAACATTAATAACCCATCATTTAAGTACCTTTTTAAAAAAATAACTATTAAATAACAATGCAAAAAGAATTTGAGATGCCCGATATCGGAATGGAAACTGATGATGAAATTACTGTTTCTTTCTGGCACATTGAAGAAGACGAAGAGTTTGAAAAAGATGATGATCTTCTGGAAGTTTCTACGAATAAAGTAAATTTTGGTATTGCAGCACCAAGAACCGGCAAGTTAGTTGAAATTTTTGCTCAGGAAGGTGATGTGGTAACCGTTGGTGATGTTATCGCCTTAATTGAGACAATAGATGATTAAGCATAGCCACGTTTGACTGAAAACTGTACTTACACGGATTTCAGTTCAAAAGCGGGTTTTTTAGTACATCTCATTATGCCATTTTCCGATATTCTTGCACAAGACCATATTATTGACCACTTCAAAAAGGCAATTAAAGCCGATCAGCTCTCTCACGCATATATCTTTACCGGACAGGAAGGCATTGGGAAGACTTTATTCGCAAAGGAATTTGCAAAAGCACTTAACTGCAAAAGCGATGGAATCGATTCCTGTAATTCGTGCCCGAACTGCATTCGTATAGAAAAGCACAACCATCCTGATATTTTCTGGACAGAGAGAGAAGAAAAAGCAAAATTTATCAAGATTGAAAATATCAGAAATTTACAGAATTCTGTAAGGCTGAGCCCGCTCGAATCTGACTTCAAAATATTCATCATCAAAGAAGCAGACAGGATGAATGAGGAGGCTTCAAACTGCCTGTTGAAAACACTTGAAGAGCCCTCACCAAACACCATAATTATACTCATCGCCAACTCAATTACTTCTATTAAGGATACTATCAGATCAAGATGTCAGATTATCAGATTCCATCCAATACCAATCCATATAATAGAAAACCAATTAAAAGATAAATCTGATGCTGATAATAACAAGATTGGATGGATATCGAGGTTTTGTAACGGAAGCCTGGGAAATGCGCTGCATTTGCTGGATGACAATCATTACGAAATAAACAATGAGATTGTCACCCGTATGACCGAACCAGATATGGATAATCTTGTTTTTGCCGAAGAAGTGATCGATTCCTATTTAAGCGCTGGAGATTCTTTAGAAGAAAAAAGACAGATCCTTAAGAGCATTTTACATTGCATTTTACAATTATACCGGGACCTTTTAATAGTTAAAGTTATGAACGGGTGTGATGTTCAACAAAAGAAGATGTCTCTTTTCAACGCAGGTCGTGAGGATACTCTGCAGAAACACGCTAATTATTTGACTCAAGAACAGATAATGTACGTAATTGATGAGATTTTAGAGT
>JANLHC010000169.1 GCA_024654465.1 Candidatus Scalindua sp. | reverse complement strand
CAGACCTACGAATATTATAACCCGTTATCCTGTCAAAAACCGGATATTTACAATATCATGCAACATGAATATACCTGAATTTGCTGTCAAACGTCCAATAACGACATTAATGATAATCCTGAGTGTTTTAGTAATTGGTTGGATATCATTATACAGGATCCCTCTCTTATACATACCGGAGATAACAGGCCATTCCCTTAGAGTAAACGTACCTTTTAAGTCGTCTTCTCCGCAGGAGGTTGAGGATTTAATCACGCTGCAGGTAGAGGATGCTCTCGGAACTGTCAAGCATGTCGAAACAATTGAATCAACATCAACAGATGCGAGTTCAGAGGTGTCTTTAGAGTTTAAAATGGGTACGGATATGGATCTTGCAACTCTGGAGGTAAGGGACAAGATAGAGCAGATAAGGAATGACCTACCGGATGAAGTTGACAACATACGCATCTTTCGATTCAAGTCAGGTGATCTGCCGGTTGTAGAGTTCAGTATATCTATACAGGGTGAGATCAGTGAATTATTCGATCTTGTTGAAGATGTTATAACGCCGAAGATTCAGAGGATAAATGGTGTTGCGAGCGTAGACGTTCGTGGTATTGAAAAGAAGCAGTTATTGGTAGAACTGAATCTCGATAGACTCAAGGCTCATAACATTGATACGTACTCTCTTAGAAAATATTTGAGGACAAATAATATAAATGTATCAGCGGGTGACTTAATAGAGGGATCAACAAAGTATATAGTTCGGGTAATAGGAGAGTTTCAGAATGTGGATGAAGTCGCGTCTTTACCGGTTAACAGGAAAGGCATAAAGCTTTCTGATGTTGCTGATATCAGATATGACTATTCTGATAAGGATAGTTATCAGAGACTCAACGGTCGGAATGCCGTGAAGGTGAGAGTGATGAAATCGTCTGATGCGAATATGGTGGCTGTGGCCAGGGATATAATAAACACCGTTAACGGAATTAAGGTGGATCCCAGGATGAAAAGGCTGGAGATATACGTCTATCGTGACAGGTCTCAAGCAATACTGGAAAGACTGAAGAGTTTGAGAAACGCCGGAATATTAGGAGGGGTGCTGGTTGTTGCCATACTATTCTTTTTTCTGCGTAACGTTAGAAGCGCGTTGATAATAACCGCGGCAATTCCGATTTCTGTATTATGTACGTTTTGTCTGATGTTTCTGATGAGAAAGTTTGCCGGTTCAGAGGTGACTCTGAATATTATTTCACTTACGGGGTTGATGCTGGCAGTAGGGATGATGGTCGACCCTGCGGTTGTGGTTCTTGAGAATATCTTCAGGCATAAGCAGGAGAAGAATCTGGGATTAAGGGAGGCCGCTATTTTAGGGAGTAGTGAGGTAGGTGTGGCGGTTATTGCCGCAACGGCGACAACCATATGTGTTTTTATACCACTGGTATTTCTTTCAAAATCAAGGATGGGTGCCTTTATGCATGACTTTGGTATTTCAATATGTTCTGCATTGGTCTCGTCGTTATTTGTGGCATTGACATTGATACCATTGGTTGCATCAAGATTTTTACACTGTCCTGAGTCATCTAATTCAACGGCAGAACATAGTAATACCATAAGAAAGCCTGAGTCTTCTCTAATAAAGAAGTTGACTATCAATTATACAAGATTTGTTGAGTTGACGTTAAGGTTTAGGTGGATCACCGTTGTGGTTGCAATATTAATAGTAGTTTTCGCTTTCTATCTGTATGGAAAACTGGAAACGGAAGTGGCCGGACAGGGTATTTATAGAGAATCGCGTTTGCAGGTGGATGTGCCGAGGAGTTACAGCATTGATGATACAAAAATACTCTTTGAACGGTTAGAGGGGGTCCTGCGGGAAAATAAAGAAGAATTGGAGATAGAAACTATTTCCAGTGATTTTGACAGGAGTGAAGGTACTCTGTCAGTCTACTTTGTAAAACAGGAAGTAGCAAAAAGGCCGGTATCTGTTTTGGAGAAAGAGATGAGGTCCTTGTTTCCGGTAATTCCGGGTGTTAAATACAGAAAGGGGTTCAGGCGCGGTGGTGGCGGTAGTGAGATAAGTCTTGAAATAAAAGGGAGAAATATTAATACACTAACCAGACTGTCAGACGATATAAAGGATCGGTTAGCTTCTATGGCTGACTTGTCTGACGTTCAAACTAATCTGGAAAAAGGTAAGGATGAAATAGTTGTGTCGATTGATAGGGATAAAGTAAAGCGGTATGGATTAACCTCTGAGAGGGTAGCCTTTGGTATTGCAGGTTCTCTGGGAAACAGGGCGGTAAGTAAGTTCAAGATCGAGGATGAGGAAATTGACATTGTCCTTCAGCTCAAGGAGGAAGACCGACAGCGTCTTGATCAGTTAAAGAACCTTGAGTCCGAAAATAGTGAAGAAAAGGGTGTGGTATTAGGGAGAGTAGTTGATTTTGAACAAAGGAGAGGCCCTGAGGCTATTGAAAGAAAAGACCGCAAGCCAATAGTTATAATCACGGCACAGTATAACAGTAGCGGACTTAAAAAAATCAGGGATGGTATTATGGGGAAGATGGCCGGTTTTAACCTGCCTGCCGGTTATGAGTGGAATCTTGGAGAGGAGTTTAGAAGTTTCGAACGTGAGGAAGCTGAAACCAGGTTTGGGTTAATCCTGGCCATAATCCTGATTTATATAATAATGGCATCACTGTTTGAATCATACATTCATCCACTGGCAATCCTGCTGACAATACCATTTGCATTTACCGGTGTAGCAATTGCTTTTTATGTTTTGGATATACCTCTTGATAGTGTTTCCCGTCTGGGTTTACTGCTTTTATGTGGCCTGGTAGTGAATAATGCGATCGTTCTTATAGACTATGTTAACCGTTTGCGAAGAGGGGGTATGGAGAAGCATGATGCGATTGTCAAGGGTGGTAAAGACAGAATGAGGCCTATCCTGATGACCTCCTTTACAACTATTCTGGGGCTTTTACCAATGGTACTTCCGCTTTTTTTGCCTTTTCTTTTTGGGCCGTTTGAGGGTAGGGGGAGTATCTGGGCGCCCGTAGGGCTGGTTGTGATCTCCGGTTTAATTACTTCTACAATATTGACTCTGGTAATTATGCCTACAATCTATTCATTAATTGATGACTTTGGAATGTGGATGAAGAAAGTTTTTGCTTTTGCATGACTTGGTTTTCGGATTCGTAGTTACGGCGCTGTCTAAAAAATAGTTTGGGTGGTTAATATACTTCAAGAATCTTTAATAGCGCATTAAAATATTGCTTTTTCTGACATTATGTCTACCGGAAAAATAGTTCCTATCAGGAATATGGACAAATTGTCAGATGTGCATGAACACATTCAAAAAAACAATTTGTATTAAATGCCCAGAACACATACCTAACTTTTACTATCAAAGGAACTTAAGTCAACCCGCAGCATAGCTGGAATCATGGCACATTTATTGCGGAACAGGAAACAGAGGAGACGCAAAAGTTTTACTTTTTCTTCCGATATTCAAGGAGGTATTTGGAATGGAACTATTACATGATAGTGATGAATTGGTGGGGAGTCTGGATTGTCAGTTGAAGCGTCTTGAAGAGAAAATAGACACGAGCCAACCTGTTGCATTAATGAAGGATTTACATAGGATGGATCATGAAATAAGGCATTTCAAAGATGTGGAAATAACTACAAACTCGGTTGTTTCGTCAGTAAGCAGGCAGGACGAAACGATTAAAAAAATAGAAGAAGGAACAAGGAATAAATTTACAGAAATGACTTTTCAGATGAAGTCAACGAAGGCAATGGTTGCCGACAAACATAAAGACTTAATATCTAAGATAAATGATATTCGCAGTAGAGTCGATAGTTTAGAAGAGAAAATAGATTTAGCTGTACGTGAGCTAAAGTCAGAAGCAAGAAAAACATCGGTTCTGCGAAAGCTGTTATGGCTGGATTAAGATAATATCCATCTCCCCTTAATTTTGATCACCTTACACTTTGGCTCACTTCAAATCTGGCCGCCTGCCCGAAATTACCCTTCAGATGGGCGGCTAGCCACGCCATGTTATTTCGGCTTGAAAATCTCCAGGCAATAATGTACCATTTCCGGGAATGAAGATAAGAAACATGTTATTAATCTTATTACCGGTATTGCTTTTTGCCTGTACAGCATTAAAACCGGTGGAAAAGCTGACCGACGAGGAGTTGGTAGATAGATACTATAAAGCCGATCTCAATCTCTATATGGTAAAACGTGCGGCCTCAAAATCAAATCCGTCAAACTATCCCGGAGTATCCGGCAGTGCGGGAAGCGGTTATAGCAAGGACTCTGAGAAAATAAAAAAAATAGAAGGTAAATTAGCAATCATGAAACAGGAAATGAATAAAAGAGGGTATATGCCTTAACACTATTTCATAATGGCATCCGCAGGCTTAATTATGAGTTTGTTTGAGTTCATGCATAGGAAATTCGATGTTGATAACACTTCGACAGAGTTTACACTGAGCGTGCGAACGTGCTCAGTGTGACGTCATCCTGAGCGGAGTCGAAGGATAGTCCTTTGTCGCGATAG
>JANLHC010000161.1 GCA_024654465.1 Candidatus Scalindua sp. | reverse complement strand
TCTGGTTATGTTTTTTCTTGTCAATCGGTTAGGTTTTACTCTGATCTTCCCTGTACAAATCACCTCTAATACTTTTCTTCACGATTTTGAATTCATTTTTATTCTCTCTTTTTGTGACAACTATATGACTGTTTCTTTCTGAACAAATATCGAACGACACACTATGCTTCGTGCAATCTGGCCTTGATATTATTCGCTTACCATCCCCGCCCGGCAATGCCTTTCGGACGGGTCGGGCAGGCGACTGAATTGGAGATTTAGACATTAGTAAATACGAATATTTTTCATATTCGTAACCTAACACACCATTTTTTAAATGTCTCTGGATACGAGACCTATCTACCCTCTCAACGAAATGGCACCAATCAGACTCAGAATCTCTTAAAGGACAAAATCCATTTGATGCCGTACACGGCGCAATGATGCTGAACCCTTTTTCTATTAATTTGTCTCTCGCTTGAATAATATTATTAAATCCTGATGGTGTGCCCGGCTCTATTATTAAAACCATATTCGAGTTCTCAACTAAACCAGATATACTAACCAGAGGATTATCACATTCACAAAAAGTATAGGAAAACACACAAAGATCATTTATCGGGACATCTTGAGATTCCAGCTTTAAATAGTTACAACTAATCGATTCTACATGGATAGGAGGAGTAGACGAGGAAAGAAACTCCTCGACAAGAACATTCATAATGCCAATAAACGCATCACTCCTCTCTACATTAGTATATTTATTTAGTGTTTTAAATTTACGAAGAGCAAAAAGAAATGTTCCCGGCCCTCCGCCAAAATCAACGACAGACTCAACATCATGAAAAACATCTATATGCTGTCTAATTATTTTATCCATTACACCAATAATAGACCTGCCCCTGGTAATCATATATAACGCTGCCAGGCTATGATCATTTACATATGTGTTTCTATGTGCGGGAGATTGGTACGCACAAAACAGACGTTCAAGATTTGTTTTTTTAGAATAGCTAACTAAATAATTAGAGTAAATAAAATCATCCATATCATTCATAACTCAACCTAAAAACCATGTTCATTTTTTTGATACAACTCTCCTATTAGTTATTGAAATATAATCAGATGCGTATTCTAAAATCATTTCAGACATCTTCTTTTTTGGAGTTATATGTTTTTTTAATTTCTCTTTGCGTTTCTTCTGATTCATCAAGATACTCGGTGTCCCAAACAGATGTTTCAGTAATTCGCCATTTTCCCACATAAGACATGATTACTCCCTTATATTGATTGACTCAACACCGACTTGCTTGCCGATAACGTTCCGCATAAGCAACCACCACCTGTGCGTAACGCTTGCAAGAGAGGCTTGAATCGGCAGCCTCACTTAAATCGGCAGCCTCAATAAATATTAAATCGCATAGTTATTGGTGGTTGGCTTCATGCGCTCGTTATATGTTAAATTATGCAACCTTTTTAACTTCTTTGCCTATTTCACAAAGAAATTCTGGAGCAAAATCAGCTCCGTTAGGCCATTCAATTGTTTTCGTTTCAGGATTTACCTTCACTTTATTAAAAACATTTTTGTCTTTTAGAGGCTCAAATATTTCGCCGTATAATTCACTCTTTAAATCAACGTCCTTAACCAATCCATTGTTAAAAAATAACCTTAAGCAGTAATCTTTTAAATACGTAACTTTGTCAACATGTATAAACATTTCAGCCCTCCTACACTAATGGTTCAATCTTGTTTAATTGTTTGCGGTTTCTTGCCAATTCCCAATTTTCCATTAATTCATCTTTATGTATTTCTGACCACTCAAACAACATCCGCAATACACGCTTTGACATTTTTCCTTGAACTAACCCTGTTTGAATGTCAATTGATGCCTCTTGCTCTTGATAAATTGCATGAAAATGGGGAGGATTGTGTTCATTATAATTCATGAATACAACTATCCCATAAAATCTTGAAATTGTAGGCATACATTCTCCATTTCACTATTTACCTGAAATAGGTCGCAACTAACGCCCCGCATCAGGGTCGCGGCGCTTTTTGCCGCGTCCCTTGAATGCGTTGGTTAGCTCATATGATACTATCTTTACTTTATTGTCGTATATGGAAAGAACAAAATTTTAACCATGTTTAATGACAGGCTTTAAGGCAATCTTTGCCTAATTTATCCTTAAGATTTTCAGCTAATTGTTTCGTATGTTTGTAAGCTAACCGAAGAGCTTTTCCAAAATTGGGTCGCCCTGGTTCATCCTTGCTGATATCATTTTCGTCATGATCTAATACTGCATGTGTAGGACATGTTTTATCTTCTACACGGCATACAAAGTCACTAAGAATCCATACTCCAGAACAAAGATCTTCAGGAACGGATTTGCCATCCCAAATATTCTTATTACCGAGTTCAACCCAATTAGAGTGCGCATAGAAATCCTGAATCGCATGAGATATTCGCCCCCATGCCTTGAAAATGTCACAAATGCTCCCTTTGCAATTATCATTAATCAACCGATCAATTTCAGACCATTGTTCACAAATATAATTCATGCCTCCATTGAAATCACACCCATCGAAATGAAAGTCAGTTCGGTCTTGATTATTTAAGGAGTCTTGTCCTTCATTTCCTTCAATAGCACAGTCTATGCACTTCTGACCAATTCCCGCTCTTTTTAGAACTTTACGAACCATTTGCCTATGATAGTTGAGTTTCATTTTCTAGCCCTCCGTATAGATTCTATTGCACCTAGTGCCAATTTTGGCCCCATTCTATACAGAGCTCTTGCAACTATTCGTTTCTCCTCTGCTGAGTTCCGAACAACTCCGCGTCTACGGGAAATCTTTTCTGTACCCAATGATACCTGCGACATCTGAACGGAAGAAGATAAAGATTCTTCAGTTATCATGGTAGCGTCATCTTCATTCGTGGGGCTAAATCTAACCCACTCATCATCGTCAAAATCTTCGTCAAAGTCGATGGTGATACAAAATTCCTCTCTTTCCCCAATGCTGTCAATGAAATTGACATGTACACTGTCACTTTCGTCCCCTGGTTCTAAACCATCTAGAAATTCTACCTCCTCATCTCCTTTGGTAATCTTGATTTCCTTTACCTCGGGAGTGAAACCTAAGGTGCTGTCATACCCTGTTACGATCCATAAATCGTATATTTCTTGGCCAGTGTTATTCTTAAAACAAAAGTTTAGGCGCTCACCATCGGCTTTCGGGTAAATTTTTCGTGGACCATTCAAGCTTATAGAACTCATTTTTCCCTCCTTAAAGTGAAATTAATAGTAGAG
>JANLHC010000159.1 GCA_024654465.1 Candidatus Scalindua sp. | reverse complement strand
AGACCTTGTCTGACGAAGGAACAATTTCTCTACTGTACTCAGACTTTGCTTTTCAAGTTCTCTATCAATCTTCACATCAATACACTTGATTTCCAGGAGAGTCATTACCAAATCCCTCAATTCACAGAGTCGTGGTGGATTTGGATTTGTAATATGATAAATTTTCCCTATACTCTCTCTTTTTTTTAAAATTGCAACTATGGCATCAGCAACATAATCGATAGGAACAAGATTAATCAGAGCATCAGGGTCTCCGGGCACCCTGATGGTAATATCATCTAAATCCTCACTTTTATTCTTGATAAAAGAATTTTCAATATTGAACAACACCTTCACAAAAAGGTATAGGTTGTCAAATTTACAAGTAGCCCCGGTTCTGGAGTCCCCTACTATTATCCCCGGACGGTATATCGTATATGGAATATCATTACTTTTTGCATACTCAATCACAAGTCGCTCGGCAACGAACTTACTCCTCTCATACTCATTATTAAATAGAGGCTCGCTTGTCATCTCATTTTCATAAATTATGCCATTTTGTTTACCAGCCACATATGCTGTACTTATATAATGAAGCCTCTTTTGTTTGCCGGAATTCGCAAACTGCAGCACGTTTTCTGTCCCTTTAATGTTAACGACAACATGCTCATCAGCTCCCTGCATTTCGAAATGAGTCACTGCGGCACAGTGAAAAACTTCGTCTACTTCATTACACAACCTTTTGTATTCTTGATTCTCTAGTCCCAAACTACCGGATGTAATGTCTCCCTCGTATACCTCGACATTACCAAAAAACAATTCATGAAGTAATTTATCATTATTTAGCGGATCACCAATCACCCCGGATTGACCTTGCGAGTATTTGTCCAACTCATTTCCCAGTATCAGTCCCTTAATCAAGCTTTCCCTGCCAAATGAGATTGGAGAAGTATTATTCTCTCTTTTTCTTATTAACAATCTGAGCTTACAACCGGAAACTAAAAGTCTCTGCGTAATAGCGCTACCGAGAAAACCTGTTGCTCCTGTGACTAAAATAACTTTTTCTCTTTTTTCCATATTAAATTAATTTCCACCTGTTGCTCATACCGAAACATATCATTTACGATTTGCTTTGCGCTACAATGTTCCAATTTCAATCTCACCATTTTCAGTAATTAAATGATCAACAAGTTTGAGGTCTATCAGATCGTGGGAGTGTGTGGTTAGAGGATAGACACAACCGTCCTGTACCATGTCTACCACTTTTAAATAGATATGCTGGCATGTACAGGGTTGGTGAGAAAATTTAAGAGATTTCACAAAGAGGTATACCGGTATATGGTTAATATGACAGAATGAGACGACATTTGCCGTTCCCACTACTGCCACCGCTTGTTTGTCATGGGTAAAGGATACCGCACCGATAAACATTTTAGTGGCTTTTTCAAGTTGAAGGCTTAAGGAATATTCCGGCACGATGATATGATCAATACCGGCCTCCGTCAGCCAGGTGATCATCTGTTTTGTTTTCAAAAAATCCTGTTTGAGAACTATTACTGAGAATTTGCGGCCCAGCTCTTTTTTAGCTTCGATCAAAATACGTTCCACAACGGTACTGGCGGAATGGGTAATGATGACGTCATTGTCCATAACATATTGCCGACCGGCCAGGATGACTTTTTCCGTCATGGTCTCAAACAGTTCTATTTTTTGCATAAGGATCCTAATCGTTTGGTTTCTGATCTCATCATAACCTGCATCCGCATAGACCTCTATTTCTGTTTCAAATTGTTCGATAAGATGGATAAGGGGTACGATTCTAGGCTCCGTATTTTTAATGATTCCGATCAGTTCGACATACTGGACCAGAAGGTCTTCCCGTTTACATCGTAACAATTTGACAGCATTTATGAAGGACTGCAATACTGTTATCGTGGTACGATTTGTTCCGAGCGCTTCTTCATGGTCTCTGAAAAGACTGTATAATTTTTCACGCTCTATTATATTCATATTGACATCCACAAATAAATAGAGAGATAGATCGAAGAAATTACCAATGTTATCAATGCAATCAGAGCGCTTGATCTCATAAATTCAATAAAGCTGATATTATACTTATATTTTTTTGCAATTCCTACGCTAACGATATTAGCCGAAGCGCCAAGCATCGTCAGGTTACCCCCGAAACAGGCCCCAAGGAGCAACGCCCACCAGAGAATATTATTGGGAATGGGATTTGATTCCTGCATGAGTTTGACAATAGGTACCATGGCAATGGTAAAAGGAACATTATCCAAAAGACCGGAGACTATACCTGACACCCATAACACCATTAACACCATGAGATAGGGATTGTTTCCTACCCGAAGGAACACATTATGTGCCAACCACTCAATCACTCCCTTTTCTTCCAGCACACCAACCAGAGCAAAGAGACCTGAAAAAAAGAGCAGGGTAACCCATTCGATCTCTTCCAGCATTTGCTCTACATCGATCTTTGATATTACAAAGAGTAGCATGGCTACAAAAATAGACGCCACACCAGGCGATATTCGGGTTATGGCCTGAGTGACAAACAGGCAAATGGCTATTGCGAGACAGACAAGGCTCTTGCAGACAAACATCTTATCAATCTTTACGTTTAAAAATTCATTTCGTAACTTCTCCAGAAGTAACTGGACCGAGAACAATTTGGTAAGGTTTGTGTTAATGGGTTTGAGTTGATTTCGGTGGGTTATCCAGATAAATAGCATTGCCGCAGACATGGCTATAAGAACCGGAATAGCAAGGTTAAATATAAATTGATTAAAGGTCAACCCAACTTTGGAACCAATAATTATGTTGGGTGGATCTCCGATCAGCGTCGCTGTACCCCCAATATTTGAAATAACCGCCTGGCTGATTACGTATATTTTTGGATCTAACCCCATACCGGCCGTTAATTGAATAACTATGGGAATAACAATGAGCACCGTAGTAACGTTATTAAGGAATGTCGACAAAAAAGCAGTAACAACGGAAAACAGGATCAATATCTTCAGTGGGCTACCCTGGGTGAGCTCCGCAATTTTCACCGACATAAATGAAAAGAGCATGGTTTTTTTGAGAATAGCAACGATAGCCATCATCCCCAGGAGCAGCATAATAGTTTCAAAATCAATGAAACCAATGGCCGTATGTTCATCGACCACTCGAAATACCAGAAGTACCATGACTCCAAGCAGTACGGCAACGGCTTTATTGATTATTTCGAAGGTGATAGCAAGGTAAACGGCTATAAAAACGATTATCGACAACCATACATCGTACATATTTACACTCCATTCAGACTTTGCTTAAAATGAAAATTGAATATTCTGCTCGCTGATGATAACGGAAGGAGATTATAAAATCATTAGAAAAAACTGGGAGA
>JANLHC010000158.1 GCA_024654465.1 Candidatus Scalindua sp. | reverse complement strand
AAATGAAAAGAAAGTTGATTTTAATATTTGCGGATGTAATCCTGATTGTTCTTGCTTACCTTGGTTCGTTTGTTCTGCGGTTTGAGTTTAAAGGGACTTTGGATTACGTTCGCTTTATCGAAACTTCACTACCAATAATTATCGTGGTTACAATCCCTGTCTTTATTAGGACCGGTATGTATAGGGCCGTATGGCGGTATGCAAGCGTAGATTGTCTTGTGATATCTATAAAGGCCATTACTATCAGTACCCTGGTGTCCGTTGTCCTTGTTTACTTTTTAGAAACATACAGAATGCCCAGGAGTATATTCATAATATACTGGTTCCTTTTTATGGTGGGAGCAGGTGGTATACGTTTTAGCACAAGAATATATAGACATTATTATACGGCTAATAAGGGGAACGGACGACGAGTATTGATATACGGAGCGGGCGCAGCGGGACAAATGGTAGCAAAAGAGATGAGAGGTGAGCGTTCCTTAGGATTTACGCCTGTTTGTTTTGTCGATGATGACCCTGCTAAGGTAGGTATGAGATTGCATGGTCTACCTATTTATTCAGGATTAACAAATCTGGATAATATAATAAATGAAAATAGCATTGAGGATGTGCTGATTGCAATTCCTTCTACATCAGGCAATAAGGTTAGAAAGATAATTGATCGTTGTCATGTGCCGGATGTTAAGTTTAAAACCATTCCAAGCTTGTCGGATATAGTTGATGGAAAGATAAGTGTAACGCAAATTAGAGCGATAGAGGTTGAGGATCTTTTAAAACGAGTGCCAAAAGATCTGGACCAGAAGCAGATAGCGAGTTTTATCAAGGGCAAATCTATCATGATAACGGGAGCTGGCGGGTCGGTCGGTTCTGAATTGGCCAGACAGGTGGTAAAATATGGCCCGTCTATTAAAATGCTGGTTGATAATAATGAGTTCGGATTGTACAAGATTGATCATGAATTATATGGAAATCATCCTAGTGTGAAATTCCACTCTATCATGGGGGATGTAACCCAGCCACTAAAAATTGAAGAATATTTACATAAGACAAAGACAGATATAATCTTCCATTCCGCTGCTTATAAACACGTACCACTTGTTGAGCTTAATCCATGTGAGGCAATAATTAATAATGTAGTGGGAACTATAAAGGTTGCACTACTGGCGGATGAACATAAGATAAAAAAGTTTGTATTGATCTCTACCGATAAAGCCGTTCGACCCACCAATGTAATGGGGACAACTAAGCGAATATGCGAACTGTTCATTCAGAACTTTAATAGGGTAAGTGATACCGATTATGTGGCCGTCAGGTTTGGAAACGTGCTTGATAGTTCAGGTAGTGTGGTACCAAAATTCAAACAACAAATAAAAAATGGTGGCCCTGTAACGGTGACTCATCCCGATATTACACGCTACTTTATGCTTATTCCAGAGGCGGTACAGCTTGTAATGCAGGCAGCCAGTTTGGCAAAAGGTGGAGAAATATTCATATTGGATATGGGAGAGCCCGTTAAGATCGTAGACATGGCAAAAGATATGATAAGGATGATGGGTTTTACTCCTGAAGAGGTGAAGATTGAATATACCGGTTTAAGGTCAGGAGAGAAACTCTATGAGGAGTTGTTGATAAATGATACTGAGAAACATACTAAATATGAGAGTATAACTGTAGCCGGTGTTACAAATGTGAATTGGGAAGAATTTAAAAATGATATAGATGAACTTACGCAATTTGCATACAAGGGAAATGTGGAGGCCTCTATTCGAAAGCTAAAGAAGCTCGTACC
>JANLHC010000155.1 GCA_024654465.1 Candidatus Scalindua sp. | reverse complement strand
AGATATTCCAGTTTTAACAGCATATCCGGCTAACGCGGCACCAGGAATGTCTCTGATTAGGAATTGTCTTCTTCCAGGGTTGAAATCTGAAGATCGATTTGGTTTATGATCAGACATACTTTACGTTAAAAATGACAGAATGGGAATTTAATTACTTGCGTGGATGGGCCTTGTCGTAAACGCTCTTTAATCGTTCTGTCGTAATATGTGTATATATCTGAGTAGTAGAAAGACTGGAGTGCCCCAGCATTTCCTGAACGGATCGTAGATCAGCTCCTTTATCCAGCAAATGAGTCGCAAAGCTATGTCTGAATGTGTGTGGAGATGTAAGCAGATTAACTCCGGACATCTTTAAATATTTATCAAGAGATCGCGCAACACTTCTCGCCGTCAGGCGGGCACCAAATTTATTTAAAAACAGAGGTGCACTCCTACTCACATTATTTTCTTCCTTTTTTTTGCTCTTAGATTTGGAATCAAGATATTCTTTTATAGCCTTAATAGCGTGACTCCCGATTGGAACCAGCCTCTCTTTCTTTCCTTTTCCCTGTACCTTTATCATCCCGGCAAAGAAATCAATATTACCCTCATCTAAACCCACCAGCTCACTCACCCTTATTCCGGTACTGTAAAGAGTTTCCATAATAGCCATATCCCTCAATCCCATCACATTTGAACAGTCAGGTGTTTTCAGCAAGACATCCACTTCACTTATGCTTAAAAAATGAGGAAGTTTTTTATCCTGTTTAGGCGTTCGTAATATCTCGAAAGGATTTGCAACAAGCTCACCTTCACGAATAAGAAATTTGAAAAAAGATCGTATTGATGCGAGTTTACGAGCGATGGTTGCTTTTGAATAATTTTTTGATCTCAAAACGGCAAGAAACCGCCTTAATAGAAGATGATTAATACTCTCTAAACTGCCGCGTTTTTCCGATTTCAAGAAATTATCGAATTGTAGCAAGTCTTTATGATATGCCCTCAACGTGTGTTCAGAGAAACCCTTTTCATGTTCCAATTTTGCAATAAAACCCAGGGATAATTTTTCAATCATCAGCGCTCTTCCCGCCATTTTTTGAAAATACCTTCAACCAGTATTGCGCCTCACTTTTGGACGGCCCCAGGTATTTACTAATTGGCTCATCATCTTCTTCCTTTGTAAGCCGACTATCTTCCTGCCCTTCCGCCTGTAGATGTGCAACCTTCTTCTTGATATCTCTATAAAAAGTCAATGCACCCACAACCTTACAACCATATTTTTTTACATACTGCTCTATGTCTCTATCGGAAGTAATTACCGTAATATGCCTCGGATTTTCACTGCCTCTCACCATCCTCTTGATTTCTTCATCTGCATCAAGATCCTGTCTTGAAAAAACCACATCTATTCCGGCCGGTCTTATTTCGGATGAATTACCGGCACCCTGACCATCAAACACTACTATTAATTTGTGCTTTCTTTTTTCTATGTATTGTTCCAGCATAGCAAGAAATCTATTACGCAAAACCTCAATATCACACTTTTCAGTAGTGTACCCAAGTTCAGAAATTTTAAAGATCACGTTATAGCCATCTACTATTATGTCCATTTAATATTTTTTGTCTTCCCGATATTACGCTAAGTTGTTTATTTGCTTTTACGCGTTACTTTCAGCAACAATAGTAACATCCACAGACACACCTGACAACAACCTTCCTCTCGATATTTATAATCTCTTACGGCATCTCATCTTCTTCTTTTGCTACTTTTATGTACTTTTGCACACTTCGCGTCTTCTTGTCCTCGGCGTCTTTTGTCCGGGGAGCGGTGGACATTTTCTAGCGGACACTCTTCACACTGCATTTTTGGCTTACAATAATACTTACCTACCATAACGATGAGGGCATGATACTCATTATAAAGAGACACCTCTTGCGAAAGGTTGTCTTCAAAAACTGCCTTTATAGCATCATAGTCATAATCTTCAGTTATCAAGCCATGCCTGACAAGAACTCGTTTCGTATACGCGTCCACAACAAAAGTAGGTTTCTCAGCAGCATACAGGATTATAGAGTCTGCAGTCTCTCTACCGATACCATTAACTGAAAGTAATTGTTCACGTAATACGGCATAATCCAGTTTAAAGAGTTTCGACAGACTACCATCATAATTCAAGAAAAGCCACTCTATAAAGTGTTTAAGCCTTTTTGCTTTGACATTAAAATAACCTGACGGCTTGATAAGTTCTGCAAGACCCTTTATATCGATTTCGTGTAATTTTCTTGGCGTAAATACCTTTGCAGCCTTTAAGTTCTTAATAGCCTTTTCAACGTTAGTCCAATTTGTATTTTGAGTGAGTATGGCTCCAATTACTACCTCAAAACCGGTGTCTCCAGGCCACCAATATTGTTTTCCAAAAGATTTAAATAAACTGTCATAAATCTCAGTAAGTATCTTCGTCTTATTCATGTGCATTATTTTAACAAACGTTATAACAGAAAAGCAAAAACTAATATCATTAACATGAAATTGCAAACTTAGAAATCAATAAGTTTGACAACATTCATAGCAATTTGATAACATTCACGTGTAAACATCCGGCAAAATTTTTTTTTATGACTCGTCCTGAATCAAACACATCCATCGTACACAACTTACACATCTCCCGTCTCTTAAATATATCAACAATAAATTAATAAGAATTTGACAATTTCTCTAAATATTTGATAATACGTGGAATTGGAATTGAAAAATCAATTATTGCCTTTTTATAGAAGAAATGAGAAGATGTTGCACGTGGGTTTATTAAGTGTGATGAATGGAATATTTTAGTTAATGAGAGTGTGGGAAGGAGAATATAAATGATTAATGAAGACGGACTTTACCGGAAAGTAGAAAACGCTTGCCGATTAAAGTCGGCTGAATCTTTCAACCTCCGTAGCCGCATCCATAGATTGCGATGGTTTAACCGTTCGGATATATGGGTTAAACGTGACGATGAACTCAGCTTTGGTGTATCTGGGACCAGGTTACGTAAGCATGCGTCAACAATCCCTGCATTAAAACTGAAAGGTATTGAAGAGGTAGTCGTAATTGGACAAGCAAACTCTAACAATGTACTTTCTGCCGCACAGACACTGACAGAAAATAATATTAAGATAACGCCTTTCTTACTCGGACCACCTGCACACAAACTGGGCAATTTAAAGTTGCTCTCACTGTTTGTTGACGATGATGAAATACATTGGGTTCCAAGTAAACAGTGGACTGATATCGAAACCCACGTTAACAAATATGTAGAGAAAGAAAATGAGCAGGGGATAAAGGTTTTTGTGCTTCCTGAAGGAGGACATCATCGGCTGGCCCTGCCGGGTTCATTAAGCATCTTATTGGATATTCTTCGCAACGAATCTGAATCCGGAATCACTTTTGATCATATTTTTATAGACTCCAGTACTGGTATGGTCGCACAGTCTCTAATTGCGGGAGCTGCTGCTATTAATAAAAAAATACAATTTCACGTAGTAGTCCTGACAGGTTCCTTTGAAACTTTTGAATGCGGACTAAATCAGATTGTTCAATATACAGAGGATTTTCTACTGGATTCAATTGAATCTGAGCCTGACTATAAGCTCTATTACCCTGCAATTTCCAAATCTTTTGGTGGTACCGATAGAACTATTTTCAGGGAAATAAAGAGTATTGCCAGAAATGATGGGATTCTCACGGACCCTGTTTATTCTGCCAAACTTTTTATTACGGCAAAACAGATTATTCAAGATCTATCAATAGAAGGAAACACACTCCTGATTCATTCCGGAGGTACATTGGCCTTGAGTGGTCTAATGGACAGTCCAATCTCAGATGCGGAGAAATGATCTCCGCTACATTTATTCAACATAAAAAACTTTATTCAAACTTGGAGTAAACAAAATATGGCTTATCAAAATGTGGTTGTTTTAGGAGGCAGTGGTAATGTTGGCAGGGAATTTATGTCCCAGGTAATTCAACAAGATACGGGTTTCCTCAAAAAACATCTTAATCCTACGAACGTAATAGCGCTGACAGACAGTAAGGGTTTCTGGTTTAATCGCCATGGTCTGAAAATCCAGGAGAAGCCTGAAGATATTCATAAATGGAGAGATTCAAAAAATAAATTTAAGCAATATATGCAGGATTTAGACGAGTATTACCAATACGACAACTTATCCGATTTATCGAAATTAATCAAAGAAGAGGGAATGGCCGGTGAAATAGCTTTTGTTGACATTACTGCCGGTAAAGACGATTTAAGAGATTTCCATCTGAAAGTAATTAACGATTCAGGGGAGACTATAATTACCGCAAACAAAAACCCACTCTCCATATACTCAACTGACGTGTTCAGAATGCTTACCCGATACAGAGAAAGATATGGGTTCCTGTGCACGGTGATGGCCGGGGCAAATGCGGTTTCAAATTTACTGGACTATTACGATACTTCGGAGATAGTAAATAAAATAGAAGCTTGTTTTTCCGGCACCCTGGGATATCTGTGTGCTGAATTGGAAAAGGGAGAAAGAGGTTTTTCAGAAATACTAAATGACGCTAAAAATATGGGTTATACCGAACCCCACCCGAAAGATGATCTGAACGGACTTGACGTTGCCAGAAAACTGATAATTTGCGCAAGAACATTCGGGCATAACGTTTCAATGCCTGATATTGAGCTGGAAGGTTTTATTGATAAATCATTCCTGGATATCGATGACGCAGACGATTTTATGGAATCTGTAAAAGGAGCCGATCAGGAAATAAAAGACAAATTCGATTCTGCAAAAAGCAGAAGGAAAACGCTGAGGTACATCGCCCGTTTTGAACTGCATGAAAGTGGTAACTCTGTTTTTAAAGTCGGCCTGAGAGAAGTCACTCCCAACTCTCCTCTGGGCAACCTAAAGGGTTCCTCAAATAAAGTAATTGTCGAGACAGATATTTTCAACGGCGACAAAAAATATATTGTAGAGTCTCCCGGAGCCGGTCCAGATGTAACCGCCTGGGGATTAAGAAGAGAGCTCCTGTCAAGATTGAAAGGGAGAAAGGGTGGAGACTACAAGCTGATATAGAATAATTCACGATTTGTGATAGAAAATTGACGAATGATGGTAGGAAAATATATCGGAAATCCTTTGAACAAATCAGCATGTATGGATAGTTAAGCAAGAGTTGATTAACCAACACTCTCGCATGGTAACCCAACACTTCTCTCATAAATCCATTCTACAAAAGATAACAGAGGACTACCGATATGATTGTCTCTTATTCTTACTGAAATATCTGGTCTCTTCTGCATCCGTGTTAACTTTACTTTTCGGCCTGAAGTAAAATTTCAGTGGAATTTCACTGAAAGGCAGGCTGTTTCTCAATTGATTTGACAGGTATCTTTCGTAATCGGAATTAAAAAGCCTTTTGTCATTAACGAACAAAACAAATGTCGGCGGACAGACAGACACCTGTGTCGCGTAATAGACCTTGGATACTTTAGTTTTTCTCTTTGTCGGACGATGTTGCGTAAAAGCCTTTTCGAGGACGGTGTTAAGCTGTGCTGTTGATACACGCGTATTTGCCTGTTGAAACATTTCCTGTGCCAGTTCAATAGTTTCAATTATATTTTCCCCACTGAATGAGCTGATGAATGACAAAGGCGCAAAACCCATTCCCGGCAAACGGGCATGAACATATTTAATAAATTCTTCAATTTCTACATCTTCTGCAATATCCCATTTACTTACAACAAGTAAACAGGGTTTATATTGTGTCTTGATATAGTCACTTATCTTCTTATCTACCTGAGAAATATCTCTGGGAGCGTCAATCAACAAGATCACAACATCTGCACGGCGGATAGATCTTTCAACCCTTGTCATTCCATAAAATTCAATAGAATCCTGGATATGTTTTTTCTTTCTGACTCCTGCCGTATCAATGGCAATAAATTCTTTTCCATTTATTTTGAATTTTACATCAACAGAATCCCTTGTGGTACCAGGGATCTCACTCACAATAACCCTTTCCTCTTGGGCAAGTGTATTTATTAATGTCGATTTTCCCGCGTTCCTCTTCCCGACAATAGCAATCTTCATTAATGGTTCTGTTTCCACAGGTTTTGTCTCAGCCGCAGGAAGCATGGAAACAATCGTATCTAAAAGATCCACCCTGCCGTATCTTTGTAACGCAGAAACAGGTATAGGCTCTCCCAGCCCCAGCTTGAAAAACTCTGACGTTTGTAAATCATATTTTTCCGCATCACATTTATTAACTACGAGGAGGAGTGGTTTTTTTATTTTGCGCAGTCTCTCGGCAACTTTAACATCTAATGGTGTGATACCATCACGAACATCAACTACAAAGAGGATCAGATTTGCCTTTTGAATTGCTATTTCTATTTGAACGTCTACCTCTTGAGCTATTTCTTCAATGTCCGTGATCCCGATACCACCAGTATCAATTAACTCGAATAGGGTATCTTCATGTTCAATCTCTATGGACACTCTATCCCTGGTAACACCACTTGTCGGATCAACAATTGAAATGCGTTTTTTGGCCAAACAATTTAAAAGAGATGACTTACCGACATTGGGCCTTCCTACGATAGTTACGATTGGGAGGAACATTTTTTATTCTTTTAACATTTCCCGCAGCCCGTCAGGGTGCGCTAATCAGATACCTATACCTGAGATAATAATTATTTAATTTGTCAGCACGAAAACAGGGGAAGTAATTAAGTGCATATATGTAGCATTCCCCTACAGACTTATTCGTGATTTTTTGACTACAATCCGTTCTTTTCCGGTGATTCTCCTGAGGTCTCTGCTTCTTTTTGTTCCGGAGGTACTATTGGTTCAGGTGCTTGCTGAACTGCCGGCTCCTCAGTTGCTTCCGGTACGGTTTCATCCACTGCTAGATCTTCCTCATTTTCATCAACATATATATCATTCATTTCTGTACCATCAACATCTTTCCTCATAATTAAGTATGCAATAGTGCTGGCAGAACCTGCAAACGCAACAATTATACTTCCAACAGCAATCTTAATCAGAACTATATACAACATAAAAAATAAGGCCGCTATCCTCATTGATATTGGATTAAGTGATGTGATCATATCCCCGGGGCCACTCAAACCGGCTATGAAAGCTCTTATATCATTAAGTTTGCCCCCCATACCTAAACCAACGGTAAAATAGCTGGTCTGCATAACAAGGCAGGCACCATATCCTGCGACAAAAGAGACAATCGTTCCACAGATTATTATAGTAATAAATAATGATAAGAAATGTAGGGGCCTGGATAACACATAACTGTATGCTCTACTGATTGCATCAAAAGCATCAGAGCCCTCAGAACTTATTGCGGGAAACATAAGGATGAATCCTATTATGCCAACAATACCTAAAAAGACAATTAAGAATCCGGAAAGAATAGCCAACGGAAATCCAACGGCAACGGCAATTTCGCCGGCAAATTCTATTTTACCTAACAAACCTCCAACAACGTTACATGCAATAAAGAATAACACTCCCAGAATAGGCGTAAGAGGAGACCAGAAATATGACCAAAACTTCTTCATCACAAAAGAAAGAGAGTCCTTAAGTCCTGTTTTTTCTCCCCTGGCAAATTCCAAAGCTGCCAGGCGCGTAACAGCTCCCGCAAAAACAGACCATATTATCATTAATCCCAGAACCAAAACCATGAGAACAATATACTCTCCCAATTCAAGACTCTTTATTGATGATACTAATGCACTTATCAAACTGCATAGGCCAAGCCTGGGTGAAATCAAAAATTCATTGATTATTTCAAACGGGGTAATTTCAACCAATTTAAATGCGGAGCCAAAAGCTAGTATTACTAAAACCCAAAGTATACTGAAAACAATCCCAACAAAGGCACAAACCAGCCTGTTGAAATCAAGTGACATCTTAGCTCCTCGCAGAATACTCTTAGTGTCCTGTATGAACGATTCCATTAAACACCTCTCTCTTAGTTTCAGGTTATGAAAAAATAACTATTTATAATAGAAGAATTTTTTACAAAGTAGTATATATCTATTCGTTGTAGCCTTCAAGCTTTTCATTCGTGGTCGGTTCGTCAATACGTCTTTCTTCATCAAACCAGGAACCCAGATCAATCAGCTTGCAACGTTCACTGCAAAAGGGGAATGTAGGTATGTCGCTTATAGCATTGTAGAAAAGTTCTTTACCACAACTACGGCATTTAATCTTTGGCATTTTCCTTTACTTCTTTCTTCTTATTTTTGCCAGAGTTGCTATCTTTTTTATCTTTGCTATCTTTTTTATCTGCAGTAGAAGATTCTTTTTCAGCTTTCTCCTGTGTCTTATATCCTTCACTCCGGTAATCTGTTTGATAGAAGCCGGAACCTTTAAAAATAATTGTGCTACCAGTTCCGATCCGGCGTTTCAGCTTCAGTTTTCCACACTCCGGGCATTTTCTGATATGCTTTGCCGTTATTGATTGAAACAGTTCCATTGTATGGTTACATGCATTACACTCATAATCGTAAGTAGGCATAGTTCTCCTTTTTTCTAACAAATATTAAGACATAAAAACACTATTCATCAGATTTCTCTTCTTCCTCAATGTCTCTTTTCGAAACCTTTACTTTTGAGGGCCTGATGACACGTTCCTTTAATAGAAAACCTCTCTGGAACTCATCAATAATTGTATGGTGAGGCACCTCATTATTCTCCTCCTCCATTACCGCTTCATGAAGATTTGGATCAAACGCCTTTCCGGCTGTTTCTATAGGCTCCACACCATATTTCCCTAGAACCTTAAACAACTGCTCTTCTATTAACTTAATACCTTCCACAAACTTGTCAAAATTTTTAGAATTATCTGCCAGTTTCAATGCCCTGTCAAAATTGTCAAGTTCCGATAGAAAATCAAGTATAAGGCTTTGAACAGCAAACTGAGAGGTAGATTCGTTTTCTTTAACCATTCTCTTCTGATAATTCATAAATTCTGCCTTGGTCCTCAGTAATTGATCGAGGTAAGTATCACGTTCTTCAGCTTTTTTCTTTAATTCAACAATCTCTTCCTTTGTTAAATCAATCGGTGCCGCTACATCATCTTGCGGCTCTTCCTGCTCTGTTTCTTCACCATTTTCCATTTTGATATTTGCGTTTGTATCAGTTTCCAACTCAGAATTTTCTTGAGACCTTTCGATATTTACCTGATCTTTATCACCTTTCATACTGTTACTTTGTTCGGCATTGACATTTTCTTTATCCTGATTATTTTGTCTTTTAGACATCACAACAAATATCCTCCAATGATTTCACAAGAATGAATTATTTAAAAGAGCTTTTTTACCTTTTCAAAAAAACTCTTTCTTTTCGTCGTCACATTCTTATGCTCTGATTCTGCAAATTCCCTCAACAATTCCTCCTGTCTGGGAGTCAATTTAGTTGGAGTTTCAACAACAACGTGTACTAACAGATTTCCTACTCCAGAACCACGAATATGTGGAAATCCCTCCCCTCTAACCGAAATGATATCATCACTTTGTGTCCCGGCAGGTATTCTTACTTTTCTCATTTTTCCAAGAATAGTAGGCACCTCAATTTCACATCCTAATGCCGCCTGAGTAAACGTAATTGGGAATTCACAAATAATGTCGTAATTATGCCTTTTGAAGATAGAATGTGGTTTTATGTGTATATCACAATATAAATCTCCCGGGTGTGCTCCATTTGCTCCTGATTCACCCTGACCTGTGACACGCAATCTCGAACCATCTTCAATACCGGCAGGGACTTGTACCTTTATATTTGACTTTTTTGGATATACGCCATGGCCGCTACATTTTCCACAAGGAGTTTCTATTATTTTTCCGTTACCCTGGCATTTAGGACATGTAGTTCTTATAGTAAAAAAGCCTTGTCTTTGATGGATCTCACCTTTGCCTTTACAATAGGGACATGAAACTGGAGATGTACCTTTCCTGGCGCCTGTCCCCCGGCATTCTTCACAAAAGTCTCTCTTGGTAATCTCTATTGTCTTCTCAACACCGGTAGCGACCTCTTTAAAATCTATAGAGACATCACATCTTAAACTGGCACCGCGTTTTTCTGCCTGCCTTCTCCCACCACCAAAAAAATCCTCAAAAATGCCACCGCCACCACCACCGCCACCAAAGATATCACCAAATGCATCGAAGATATCTTCAAAATTACCAAATCCTCTTGCCTCTCCACCTCTTAAGCCTTCATGGCCATATTGATCGTATCTTTTTCTTTTGTCAGGATCGCTAATTACTTCGTATGCTTCAGCTGCAATTTTAAATTTCTCCTCTGCCTGCTTATTACCCTGGTTTTTGTCAGGATGATACTTCAACGCTAATTTCCTATAAGCACGCTTTACATCATCTTGACTCACGTTTTTTTCAACGCCGAGAACAATATAATAATCTTCTTTTCCCATTTTTTAGCTATAGATTAGCGCATCGATTGACTAAGTATCGAAGATTCATCCGGCATATTAACGAACTCGTAAGCGCAAATCACACAATAGTTTAAGACCATAAAATAATTCTACTGAAATTATATGTTACAAGTGATATTTAAAACGTCAAGCTGGTTCTAACGTAGCATAACCGCAGAAATATGAATACGAAAAGGCCACATAAATGCGGCCTTTTCGTAAAACAACTATTCAATTTCTTCAGTCATTTAGTTAAGATACACTGCCATCAACCGGATTTTCTTCATCATCCTCTTTTAACTCAGTAACCATTACATCGGTCGTTAACATGAGCCCTGCTATACTTGCCGCATTTTGTAGCGCAGTACGTGCAACTTTTGTAGGATCGATGATTCCTCTTTCAAACATATCCACAAATTCAGAAGTGTTTGCGTCGAATCCGATATTTGTACTTTTTTCTTTTACTTCTTCAACAATTACGGAACCCTCACCGCCGGTATTGGATACAATTTGTCTCATAGGTGCCTCAATAGCTTTTGCGACTATATCTGCACCCATTTTTTCATCACCTTTTAACTTTTTGCGTAATTCCTCAACTTTTGGTATTGTTCTGACCAGGGCTACTCCTCCTCCCGGAATAATACCTTCCTCGACAGCCGCTCTTGTTGCATTCAGCGCATCTTCTACGCGGGCTTTTCTCTCATTCACTTCAGCCTCAGTAGCACCACCTACGTTTATCACTGCAACACCACCGGTAAGCTTTGCCAGCCGTTCCTGAAGCTTCTCCTTGTCATAATCAGAAGTCGTCTGTTCAATTTGACTTCTAATCTGGGAAATCCTGCCCTGTACATCTGATTTTTTTCCGCTACCTTCTATTATTGTAGTATTTTCCTTGTCAATCGTAACGCGCTTTGCAGTCCCAAGATCACTAAGCTCCAGTGTCTCTAATTTTATCCCAAGGTCTTCTGATATCAAACGGCCATTTGTAAGTATCGCAATATCTTCCATCAAAGCCTTTCTTCTATCTCCAAAACCGGGTGCTTTGACCGCTGCACAATTCAAAACACCTCGCAGCTTGTTTACAACTAACATAGCCAGTGCTTCACCTTCGACATCCTCGGAAATAATTACAAGCGGTTTACCAACACCCGCCAACTTTTCCAGTAGAGGCAACAGCTCTTTCATATTGGAAATCTTTTTTTCATGAATTAATATGTACGGATCGTCAAAGATAACCTCCATAGTTTGGGCCTTTGTAACAAAATAAGGTGAAATATACCCCTTATCAAACTGCATACCCTCAACTATATCTAATGTTGTATCCATACTTTTCGCTTCTTCGACAGTAATAACTCCGTCCTTACCAACCTTATCCATCGCATCCGCTAACAGATTCCCAATTGTTGAGTCGTTATTAGCGGAAATAGTACCAACCTGTGCGATCTGAGCTCTATCCTTAACTTTCCTGCTCAAGTTGCTTAATTCATCTACCACAACAGTTACGGCCTTATCAATACCTCTTTTCAGGGCCATTGTATTGACGCCAGAGGTAACATACTTCATCCCCTCATTGTAGATCGCTTCAGCCAGAATTGTCGCTGTTGTAGTGCCGTCACCTGCTTTATCACTGGTTTTGGAAGCTACCTCACAGACCATTTTTGCTCCCATATTTTCAAATGGATCACTAAGTTCTACTTCTTTCGCTACCGAAACTCCGTCTTTCGTAACAGTAGGCGAACCAAAACTTTTTTCCAAAATCACGTTTCTGCCAGTAGGACCCATAGTTACCCTTACAGCGTCCGCCAGCTTCTTTATACCATTTTTTATATTGCGCCTTGCCTCTTCATCAAACAAAAGCTGTTTTGCAGCCATAATATACCCCCTGAACTTGATTAATCAATTTTAGCCAAGATATCGTTTTCTTTTAAAATAAGATAATCTTTCTTATCAACTGTTATTTCTGTTCCCGCATACTTTCCATAGAGAACCATGTCACCTTTTTTTACTAACATTGCCGCTCTTTTGCCGCTATCCAGGAGCTTACCATCACCCACAGATATAACCTTACCTTTTGTTGGTTTTTCCTTTGCTGCGTCCGGTAGAACTATCCCACCCTTTGTTTTTTCTTCCGCTTCAAGCGGTTCAATTACAACTCTGTCGTCTAAAGGCCTAATTGCCATAACAAATACCTCCTTTTATATTAACTATCACGTAAAACTGAAATAAGTTACGTCGTCGGGGAGAAACTCCCTAACGGGTTTATCTGATGATACCTTACATCATGCCGCCCATACCGCCCATACCGCCCATACCGCCCATACCGCCCATACCGCCGCCGGGAGGCATCATAGCGTCTTCTTTCTTCGGGATTTCAGTAATAAGGCAATCACTTGTAAGCAGAATACTTGCTATGCTTAAGGCATTTTGTAACGCGCTCCTTGTAACTTTTGTAGGATCAATCACACCGGCTTCAATGAGATTACCGTATACTTCTTTCTCCGCGTCATAACCATATGCCTGATCTTCTGATTTCAAAATATTTCTTACTACAATCGCACCTACCAATCCCGCATTTCTGCATATCTGTTTTATTGGTTCGCTGAGAGCATTTTTTATGATATCAACACCGAAATGTTCATCACCCTTCAACTTCAAATCATCTAACGCCTGAGCTGCCCTTAATAGAGCCACACCACCACCAGGCAATACGCCTTCGGCAATTGCAGCACGAGTGGCATGTAACGCATCCTCTACACGTGCCTTCTTCTCTTTCATCTCTGTTTCGGTTGACGCGCCCACATTTATCTGTGCGACACCACCTGATAATTTAGCCAATCTTTCCTGCAATTTTTCACGGTCATAGTCAGAAGTGGTGTCTTCAACCTCTTTTCTTATCTGATTTATACGTGCATTTATATCTTTCGCGCTACCTCCGCCATTTATAATAATCGTATTTTCAGAATCTATATTAACCTTTTTTACCGTTCCAAGATCAGTTAACTCAATCTTTTCAAGTTGCATGCCTAAATCCTTAACAACAGGCTTACAACCCGTTAATACAGCAATATCATCCATCATAGCTTTCCTTCGGTCTCCATAACCCGGAGCCTTAACCGCAGCACAAACAATAGTACCACGAATGTTATTTATGACCAAAGTTGCCAACGCCTCACCATCTACATCCTCTGCAATTATCAAAAGAGGTTTTTTTGTTTTTGAAACCTTTTCAAGTAAAGGAACAATCCCCTTTATGTTTGATATCTTTTCTTCGTGAATTAATACATAAGCATCCTTCAGTTCCACCTTCATATTATCTTTATCTGTTGCAAAATGAGGCGACAAATAACCACGGTCAAACTGCATACCTTCAACTACTTCAACGTCTGAAGCGATACTCTTTCCCTCTTCAACTGTAATAACGCCGTCCTTACCAACTTTTTCCATAGCGTTTGCTATCATTTTACCAATTTCGCTATCGTTATTAGATGCTATAGTACCAACGTTAGCAATATCGGCCTGACCATTTATCGCTTTACTCATGCTCTGAAGCTTTTCCACTACTTTGTCAACTGCGGCCTTCATACCACGGTTAAGAGCAACAGGGTCTATACCTGCCGAAACACATTTCAAACCATTGCTGAAAATCGCTTCAGCCAATACCGTAGCGGTAGTAGTTCCGTCACCCGCAATGTCACTGGTTTTTGACGCTACCTCTTTCACAAGTTTTGCACCCATATTCTCATATGGATCCTTTAACTCAATTTCCTCAGCAACGGATACACCGTCTTTTGTTATTGTGGGACTTCCCCATCCTTTATCAAGAACAGCATTTCTACCCCTTGGTCCCAGCGTACATTTAACCGCACTGGCCAACTTGGTGACTCCCCTTTTAATTGCCATCCTTGCATCTTCTCTGAATAACAACTGCTTTGCTGCCATTACATACCTCCTTATAAAATTGCAAGCTCGATATTTTTAGATTCTACACAGCTTACTAATAGCAAAATATGTACCAATGCAATACGGGAACTTCTTATGTAACTATAATACAACATGTTACATGATTAATAACAAATCATTTTTTCGTAGATATCTCAATAGCAAATCCCAGAATGCCATTTTGGCAGTCGCCGATTTCTAAATATCAACGCAAATGTCAATTTGGCATGGAGCCTGTCATTCGATATTAATAATTATGTTGAAGTTGACAAGTCACCTTAAACTGATAAAACTATTGATATTTAAGAAAAAATCACTATTCTTTAGGAAAAATAGTAGGCACCTTCCCAATTAGCAGAGAGACATCTCCTTATTGAGAAGACACAGTTATAGCCCTACGACCCACCTTCGCAATATTGAAATGTGGCATAGCTGGAACAGATACAGATTATTACAAATCATTCTTTGAAACAATATAACCTGAAAGGAGGTTAAGATGAGCGAAAACAATGTGACTAATTTGACAACCGATGTAGAGATCAAGGGAACAATAAAGTTTGAAAAAATCATGAACATTGACGGAAAATTTGAAGGAGAACTGATAGCAGATAATGGTGAACTCATTATTGGCAAGACGGGCTCGGTCAAAGCAAACGTTAAGGTGAAAAATGCCACTATTGAAGGACGCCTGGATGGAAACATAGAAGCGGCAGAGAAAGTTGTGCTCAAGCAAAATGCACAGCTCACTGGTGACCTACAGGCAAAAACATTAGTTATAGAGGAGGGAGTTGTATTTGTCGGTCAGTGTAACGTTAACCCGGACGGCACGAAAACGGCAAAACAAAATATGGAAAGAGAAAATATTAAAGTAATTAAAAATATATAATAATAAAGAGTTGAAGCGTATCGCTTAAAAAGAAAATGATTTATGAGAGTTAAATCAAACGAGTTGTCAGGCATAAGGGATATAGCATGTCCTTATTGTAAGGGCAGTATCAGCGTATCGGTCAATTGCATGTCAATACCGTGTCTCCATTGCAATAAACACATCAATGTTCAAGAGATTATTTCCCCATCTGAAAAGAGGCGAATATCTCTCATCGGACAAAGAAAAATTCGCTGCTTTAAATGCGATAGAGAGATTTTCACCGATGAAAAAGCACAAGCGGTAACATGCCAGCACTGTTACAACCGCAACGACTTGAGCGACCATAAAGTAAAGACACTTCTAGGCGTAAACCTTGAGACATATGGTACGCTTCATTTAAAAAAGAGAGGCATAATAGAAATTTCAAGTATCCGTGTTGGAAATGCTGTTGTACAGGGGAGAATCAAGGGAGATGTCTATGCGAGGGGAACTGTAGAAATCCAAAAAAATGGTGAGGTATATGGCATGATGACCTGTCGCAAATTAATTGTGAATAAGGGTGGAACATTCAGCGGAAAAGTGAAGATGCTGAATTCCGAAACAAACTGATTCAAATACTATTTAACTTGTAACTTCTAGACACTACATGATCAAACAATTCACCATTAAAACATCAAAACGTAACGAGTTCATCGACATCACTTCACATGTCCAAGACCTTGCAGGAGGAGTTTCGGAAGGAGTGACCACTGTATACACCCCACACACCACAACCGGGATTACCATAAACGAAAATGCAGACCCGGACGTTCCCCGGGATATACTGAAAAAGCTTGAGGAGCTGATCCCACAACAGAATAACTATTCTCACATGGAAGGCAACAGCGACGCCCACATCAAGGCATCCCTCTTCGGCTCGTCCGTAAGAGTTATCGTCAAAGATGGTCAGCTTTTATTAGGAACCTGGCAGTCAATCTTCTTCTGCGAGTTTGACGGACCCAGGACAAGGACGTTTTATGTTCAAGTATGACAAGATATATATTTCCCCTTGCCATTGTCTACAAATATTGTTATATTCCACGGCAGTTTCTTTAAGTTGATTGTATATTTACAAAATTGAATTGTAAAAAAATAAATGGCAAGTGAGCTGTATTGTCTTATTTAGTATTACATATCTATGCGAATTTAAGCGGGGTAAATATTTATAACATTAAAGAAAGGTGGGGGGACATATGGGAGCAACAATAGATAGTTTTAAAGCAACACATCAGGCAGCAGCAGGTTTATTAGGACAAATTGATTCCCAGAGTGGACAAGAAAGAGCCAATACACTTAATGGTCTAAAAGAGGCTTTATTAGCACACGTTGGAGAAGAAAATAAAATTATAACAGAAGCAATTGGAAAGTCAGATGATGAGTCTTTTAAGTCAGCAGCACAGTCGTTTATAGATGAACTCGGAAAAATTGCCGAGACGGCATTATTGCCATTCTTCAATAAATATTCATCAGCTGATGCAGTAGATAGTGATGGTTTTGCAAATGATTTCGGTGGTATCAAAGATGCACTTTCAAACAGAATTGTGTTTGAGGAAGAAAAGTTTTATCCGGAGCTTGAAAAGCAAGGTTATTGAAGTACACAAGTAACACACTGATTATGCATCAATTAAGCGTTTACCCCGTTTTAAATATTGCAACGGTTTCCTGAAAAAATTAAAGCAGGTTTGCAATTATTTTCGTTGATGTGCAGAATGTTACTTTTCTCCGGAATGTCTGGGAAGTTCGAATTTCATAGTTTGATTCTTGTTTCTGGTAGTAGTGTATGAAATCAGGCAATTGGTATCTATAAGATAATCGCTCATTTCTTCTTCAAAATTCTCATCTTTCTGGACCGAAGGATATCTTCTCTAATATTCCCTGATTTTATTTTAATGGAACCTTTATATTTTAGAAATGGTTTATTTACCGGTTCAACTAATATCCTGTCTTTTTCAATTATCCATTCGATTGAATCTGATACACTTAAATTAAGCCTGTCACGGATTTCCCTTGGAATTGTAGTTTGATATTTCGAGGTAATCTTGGACTTCATTAGGGTTCTCCTTGAATTTGGAAATGATAAATATCCGGCAACTAACTCCTTACAAAACCACAATATAGTAAGGAATTAATATTGTCAATAAAATTTAAATGATGATCCCGTTTTCTCTGTTTCTTCAAAAGCAATAACATCATAATCAATAGGTATCATAGCTGATCCCTCATTTAGCTATTTATAACTCTCTATTTTCCTGTCATTCCTGCCTTCCTTAGAGAAATATTATTTTGAATATTAAGAGTGGAAACCTGAAAGGTTTCCGCTACGCACGAGATTAGTATATCACCCCGTATTTATCAAATCAAGCTTGTCCTTAAAGCTTTCCATTATCCTTTTAAGCAGCACGTGTTTCTTTGAGTCTTTTGACTTCTTACCATCCTTGACCAACTCAAAAGCATC
>JANLHC010000153.1 GCA_024654465.1 Candidatus Scalindua sp. | reverse complement strand
TACTTCCGGCAATCACCGTCACTATTATGAAACCATGATCTTTGTCCTGGAAGGTAGGGGTTATTCTATTGTCGAGGAAGAGAGGGTAGAATGGGAAGCTGGTGATTCTCTCCACATTCCGCCATGGGCATGGCATCAGCACTTTAATACAGATCCTGAAAAAGAAGCAAAATGTCTCTCCGGTACAACCGCTCCATTATTGCAAAGTATTGGAGATATTGATCGTAGGGAAGAGTCAGAATAGAGACATAGCCTCGTGTATATAAATCAGAGAGTACTTATTACATTGATACAGGGCACGACACAGAAGTACCGGACTATAGGCAGCTTATGGATATTGAATTTCACAGAAAATTAACCAGACGGTTTATAAAAGATTCTGATAATACAGATAACAAGTCGGTCCGCGTTCAATATGGTCTGGTTGCCGGCTGGTTTGGGATCTATGGTACCTTTATCCTTTTTGTGGTAAAGATGACACTCGGTATTTTGTCGGGATCGGTATCCGTTATTGCTAACGCATTTCATCTTCTTTCTCACCTGGCAAACTCAATTATTCTTGTAGTCAGCTTCAAGGTAACAGCTCGTCCTGCTACGGCGAAGAATCCATTCGGTCACGGAAGAATGGAACATATTGCTCCGCTTATCATGTCAATATTTCTCTTTATCTCAGGCATACAGATAGGTGAGCATTCGCTCCATCAGGCGATTGAACCTCATGAGCTTCACTATTGGCGAGCGCTGCCATGGATCCTCCTCGTAACAATTATAGTAAAACAGTGGCTTTCACGGTTTGTAACTTTTTTGGGAGAGAGGGTTGATTCTCATGCTATTCTGACTAATGCCGCACACCATAAAATTGAATCCGTAATGACGTTTATGGTCATAGTCGGGCTTGTAACCGGCCATTATTTTCATCATCCGGAGTTTGATGGATACACCGGTATTCTGATCTCTTCTTGGTTGCTATATCTGGGCTATCGTCATGGGAAAGAAGCATTAGTGCCACTCCTCGGGCAAGCTCCCGGCAAGGATATTATAAATAAGATTCGGGAAACGGCACAATCAGTCAAAGGAATTGAAGATGTTCACGAGATTATCGTACATGACTATGGTTCAATGTATTTGATTTCTCTGCATGCCGAGATACCGGCTAAATTAGGCGCTGTTGAAATGCACGAAATTACGGAACGATGTGAGCACAAGCTGAGAACAACTTTTGGTGGAGAAGCAGTTTGCCATATGGACCCGATGATGGAAATGACTCCGGAAATACAGACGATAGAAGATAAATTCAAAAAAATCCTGAGAAATTTTTTACAAATTGTCAGCTACCATGACTTTCGCGTAGTTGCGGGAACTCAGGGAAGGGTCATTATTGTTGCTGATATTGATCTGGCAGAAGACGTAAATATGGATGAGATCGACCGGATCTCAAAAAACCTTGAGACGCATGTTAAAAAAGAGATACAGAACGTTCTGTACTGCAATTTTTATATAACACCAAAGTTTTCATATTGAATTTATAATTAATCTGAGATATCGTTAAAAAAATATATGAAATTTTTTAAATTTTCATTACTGGTTTTTCTCTTGACGGTTGCTGTGTCGACCTACAATCCATTGGTAGCTGAAGAGGAAAAGTGGCAACTTGTTTATGAAACGGATGGAATTGATGTTTACAGGCGTGTCATGGAAGGATCGCAGTTCCTCGAGTTTAAAGCCACGGGAAATATTCGAGGTACAATTTCCGATTATGTATCTGTAATTCTCGACACTGACGAACATCCAGCTTGGGCACCTCGTTGTCTGGAGACTCGAAACATTGAGAAAGTTAACGATCAAGAACTCATTATATATGCCGCTTATGCCGGCGTCTGGCCGACAGCTGACAGGGACTATGCAGCCAGGATGTCCATAGTTTCGGAACCAGATATACCAGCTGTACGCGTAGATATAGAGCGTGTGGAATTGTCGAATACACCTCCTGTTTCAGAAAGGGTCCACATTCCACATTTGAAAAGCTGCTGGATATTTGAGCAAGTCGGCCAGGATATCACTCGTGTTGAGCTTCGTGCTCACGTTGACCCGGGTGGCTGGATACCTGCCTGGTTGGTAAATTGGGGATACCGCAAAATCCCTTACCAATTTCTGAAAAATCTGGAATCTCAAGTTGCCAGGCGTTTAAACCATACATCAACGTTAGCAACCATTGCACAATAAAAGTTGTGTAGGTAAACTTCCAACGTTTCAGTTAGTTATGATAATCTCGTGAATTTAAATTTGTACATTGTTAACAAATAACGTAAACACCGACTAATTCACAGGTTCTGCTACAGTACTCCATAAAATTTTCACTCTTCAAACTGACAATTTGTAGTATTATGAAAAAAAGAGTTGTTACCAGGACAAAATATTAATATCATAATGCCTTTAAGTTTTTCTCTGTTATGACCGCTAATCGTATCCAGAGAGGCTATCTAATATAAAGCAAAATCTATTTTTATTGACCTGTTATTCCCTTCCTTTTTGTGAAGAATGACAGTTTCAATTGGAGCATAAATTCTTACTATCTGAATAGAGTATCTGTATGTTGGGCGGTGGCTATCCGCCAGAATGATTAAAAGTCGGAGAACATAATAAATGGAACACATAACACTAAAAGACGATCATAATGAATTCAGATTTCCCGTGGTCATAGGCACGGAAAATGAAAAAGGAATAGACATATCAAATTTACGTTCAGAAACGGGTTATATTACCCTCGATCCGGGCTACGGTAATACCGGTTCATGCGAAAGCAGTATTACCTACGTCGATGGGGAGAAGGGTATTCTTCGCTATCGGGGTATACCCATAGAAGAACTGGCTCTGAACAGCAATTTTATCGAAGTAGCAGACCTCTTAATATGGGGCAGTCTTGCGACCAGAGAGATGGGAGAACGATTTACCAACATGTTAACCGATAACGCTCTTCTCCATGAAGGCCTGAAACACCATTTTGAAGGATTTCCATTTGATGCTCATCCCATGGCAATGCTTTCGGCAATGGTTAATGCGTTGAGCTGTTATCACCCTGTACTTACCAAGCCACACAATCCCAAGGAGATTGAGATGGCGGCAGCAATCCTGATAAGTAAAATCCGTACTATAGCGGCTTTTTCCTACAAGATGTCCCGTGGTGAGCCGTTTATCTACCCCAAGGCCAGGTACAAATACGCGGAGAACTTACTGCATATGATGTTTTCTTTACCGCATGAGCATTATGAAGTGCATCCGGAAATAAAACGGGCCATAGACATAATTTTGATTCTACATGCCGATCATGAGCAAAACTGCAGTACATCTACTGTACGTATGGTTGCCTCATCAGGCGCCAATCTTTTTGCTTCTATTTCTGCCGGGATATCAGCGCTTTGGGGGCCTCTGCATGGAGGAGCTAATCAAGCGGTGATTGAGATGTTGGAAAATATTCATTCAGGTAATCTGGGTGTAAAAAAATGCATTGAGATGGCAAAAGACAAAAACAGTGGATTTCGCCTGATGGGTTTCGGGCATCGAGTTTACAAAAACTACGATCCACGCGCCCGAATTCTCAAGGAATTATCCGTGAAGGTATTTGACATATTAAAACATAAAGATCCTTTGTTGGATATAGCACGTGAATTGGAGGAAAGAGCATTGGAAGATTCTTATTTTGTCGAACGCAAGCTGTATCCCAATGTTGATTTTTACAGTGGAATTATATTCCGTGCTATAGGTGTGCCTACAAATATGTATCCGGTGTTTTTTGCCATTGGCAGGTTGCCCGGTTGGATAGCGCATTGGAGAGAAGCTACTGCAAGCAACAAGTTACAAATTGCACGACCCAGACAAATCTATACCGGTCCTGCTAAACAAAGCTATATACCGGTAGATCAAAGGCCTGCCAGGAAACCATTACCATGACCTGGGTTTTTTTGGGGATCCTTTAATAATATTCCTGAGCAGCAAGTAGTTGCGGATCATTTTTATCTTTAAAACGGGTACGATCCCTATTAATCGTAAAACATAGTAAGAGGGGAAATGCAATGTGGTCATCATCAGATGCAGGTAGTTCGGGAATTTTTGTGGGTAGTAGGTCAATTAATGAAGTAATTCAAGAAGTTAAAGAGATAAATAAAACTGGTGATAACTGGGTTTGTGGTTACATTACCGTCCAGCACAAGAAAGGCGGTGACTTGACAATAAAATGTACCGGATGGAACTTTAGTACACCTAAGCCTGGAACCGTTATTTGCCAGGCAAGGCAGGAGGAAAATATCGATAACGACTGGCCTGATCAGTTTGCAATTCAAGTTATTGAAACAGGTAAGGATTTTGTAAAGATCAGGATAAGACGTATTGATAAATGCGCTGACGAATCTCCAGGATGGGCACAATACCTGCGCGTTGACATAATGGTTAATGACTGGAGTGCGAAAGAATAGTGATTAATATTATTTTAGATCTGTTTGTACGACCAATTCCTCAA
>JANLHC010000150.1 GCA_024654465.1 Candidatus Scalindua sp. | reverse complement strand
CAAATCCACTTTTAGCATCGCAAAGCAGGTTACTCAAGATATGTATATTTGCTACGGGTTGCGCAGGCATCGTTGCCGAATTTGTACTCTCCACTCTTGCAAGTTATCTTCTCGGGAATCCCATACTTCAATGGACGATATTGATGTCTCTGATGCTTTTTGCAATGGGGCTGGGATGCAGGATCAGCAAATACTTCTTACATAATCTGCTGGATAAATTTATATTCTTAGAATTCACCCTCTCCATCCTTTGTGGTATTTCAGTAGCGCTCTGTTATTGGGCCTCTACATTCAGCAAAAATACCGGCCTGCTTATATACTCATTCAGTATACTAATCGGCCTGCTGATCGGTGCGGAGATACCTTTGGTAACCAGGATGAATGAATCGTATGAAGAGCTAAGGGTTAACATCTCATCCGTTATGGAAAAAGACTATTATGGCGCCCTGGTCGGAGGTATCCTGTTTGCATTTTTTGCTCTGCCGTACTTTGGACTTACCTATACACCTATCGCGCTTGGGATAATAAATTTTCTGGTAGCATCAATACTATTCTGGAAATTCAAACACCTGCTGCACTACAAAAAGACCATACAAATTTCATTCTGGTCCATTACTGCATTCTTCCTGATTTTTATTTTCGCAGTTAAGCCGGTAATCCTGTACAGCGAACAGAAAAAATATAAAGATCGAATAATCTTCGAGCAGCAGACGTCATACCAGAAGATAGTCATAACACAGTGGAAGGATAAATACTGGCTCTTTATAAATGGGAATGAACAGTTTTCAACATTTGATGAAGAAAAATATCATGAACCGCTTATACACCCTGCAATGTCTATTTCCAGGCAACTAAAAGATATTCTTGTACTGGGTGGCGGAGAGGGGCTGGCGGTAAGGGAGATTCTAAAATACAAGGATGTAGAGAAGGTAACGGTTGTTGACCTCGATCCGATAATGACAGACCTGGCTAAATATAATCCCATCATCACAAAGATTAATCAAAACGCCATGGTAGACTTAAAAGTAGATGTCAAAAACCAGGACGCCTTTACCTTTATAGAAAGCAGTGAAGAGTTTTATGATATTATTTTCATTGACCTGCCGGATCCCAATTCTGTATCTCTATCCAGACTCTATTCCGGAGAATTTTATTCACTCTGTCGACGCCGTCTCAATAAATATGGCATAATCGTTACACAGGCATCCAGTCCGGTACACTCCCCGGACTCATTCGTCTGTATAATCAAGACAATGGAATCTGCTGATTTTACCGTACTGCCCTATCACAACAATATCCCGACACTCGGCGAATGGGGATGGTGTCTGGGAATGAAAAAGGAAGTTGTGTCAGCTGATATGTTGAAGGAAAAGGTAATGGGAATTGAGCTGCCTCCCCCCCCTACTAAATTCCTGAACAGAGACGCCATCATCTCGATGGTACATTTTGGTAAAGGAGTTCTGGAGATAAAAGAGAAAGTGAAAGTAAACACCATCCTGGATCCCATTTTAGTAAAATACTACAAAAAAGGAGCATGGGATGTTTATTGATTGTATATTCACAAAATAAGAATATTTGCACTTGATAGTTGAATCCAGGTTATTTAATATTTACTATATACGAAATTATGTTAGACGAAAACGGTAATCCGGAAAAAAGTTTTGGAACGATGCGGGACATCACCGAACGTAAAAAAGCAGAGGATAGGATAAAGGGTCTGGCAAAATTTCCGGAAGAAAACCCAAATCCTGTTATGAGTGTATTTAAAGATGGCAAAATACTCTATAGCAATATGGCTAGTATGGTCTTGTTTGATTGTTGGGGGTCACAAACAACCAGGAAATTGCCTGATAACTATATTAAAATAGTTTCGAATGTTCTTCATTCAGGTTTAAGTCAGGATGTAGAAGTTGAGTGTGATAATAGCGTATTTGCTTTAACGTTTGCACCTGTTAAGGAAATAGGTTACGTTAATATTTATGGACTGGACATCACTGAACGTAAACAGGCGGTGCAGGCATTGCAGCAAAGTGAGGAACAATACAGAACCCTTGTAGAGACCATACCTGATATAATTTACAAAATCGACGAGAAGGGTTTTTTTACATTTCTAAACAATTCTGTACGAACTCTGGGTTATGAGCCGGAAGATCTTATAGACAGTCACTTCAGTACGATAGTACACCCGGATGACGTTAAATTATTTAACTCGTTTATGTTAGTATTAGATCAGTATCCTTCTAAAGTGACTTGCGACAACGATGTCATTAAATTCTATGATGAAAGAAAAACTCAAGGAAGAAATACAAAAAACTTGAAGTTACGGTTGGTACCAAAGATTTCGGCCAAATCGAAAAGTAATATACACGAATCAAATGAATCAAAAACTATTTTTTGTGAAATAACTGTTACCGGATTTTATCGTGATAAGGCAGATGGCAAAGGGAGTCCGTTTCACGGAATGCTGGGAATTATCACAGACATTACAGATAAGATGAAAATGCAGATGGAGATGGTACGGGCTGACAAATTAGCATTGATAGGAGAGATGGCTGCAGGCTTATCACATGAGATCAATAACCCTATTAATGGTATAATGAATTGTGCTCAACTTATTATGGATGAAAGTAATGGAAATACTAGATTATATAAGTTTAGCAAAATAATTATTGAAGAGAGTAAACGCATAGCAACGTTAACCAAAAGCCTTCTTTATTCATCAAGAAGAGCGGTTGGGCAAAAAAGCCATCTTCAAATATATGAAACCATTTATCATTCATTAAGTCTGATGATGATACAGTTAAAAAAAGATAATATAATAGTTAAATTTAATATTTCAAAAGATACACCCGACATATATGGAAGTTTTCAAGAGATCCAGCAGGTTTTCTTGAATCTTGTGCAAAATGCTCAATACGCTTTAAATGAAAAATATCCAGGTAAAGACATGGATAAAATACTTGAAGTTTCATGTAACAAAATCTC
>JANLHC010000144.1 GCA_024654465.1 Candidatus Scalindua sp. | reverse complement strand
CGTCCCGGTTTCTTAAGCTCTTCCAGTATGTCGGTTATAGTGGGAAGCCCGGCCTTATCGCTGACAAAAGTGTGAGGGTCAAGCGTTTTCACCAGTTCTTCACAACCAATTATCTCACTCGGATCTTTTTGAAGGTTTTCTGCAATCGCATCTACAATATAATAGCTCTCAGGGTGAACGGCTGAATTATCCAGCAGATTGGCAGAATTGCGGATACGCATGAAACCGGCGCACTGTTCAAATGCCTTCGGACCAAGCTTGCTGACTTTTAGAAACTGTTTCCTGCTGGAGAATAGTCCGTTCTGATTACGGTGGTTCACAATATTTTCAGCAAGGCCGCTACTGATACCGGCTACATAGGAGAGCAGCTCTTTTGATGCGGTATTAACATCCACTCCCACATAGTTGACACAGTCTTCGACAACATCATCCAGCTTCTTTTTAAGTTTTTTCTGCTGTACATCATGTTGATACTGGCCCACACCTATGGATTTCGGATCGATCTTTACCAGCTCCGCCAGTGGGTCCTGTAGGCGACGTGCGATACTTACTGCCCCGCGAACGGTAATATCCTTGTCCGGAAATTCCCTTGCGGCAACTTCAGATGCGGAGTAGATAGACGCTCCTGATTCATTAACTATTACGACTTTTATTTTTCCCTTAAATTGTTTTGCCTCATCCCGGTCGAGCGCCCAGTTTACAAACTTGTCTGTTTCCCGTGATCCGGTACCATTACCAATGGCTACCAACTCAATATTATATTTGCTAAACCAGTTATATAATATTCTGGCCGATCCTTCGAAATCCTTTCTGGGTTCAGTGGGATAAATAACTGCGTCATCAAGGAGTTTTCCGGTATTATCCAGTGCTACAATCTTGCAGCCGGTACGGAAACCCGGATCAATTCCGACAATATTTAGCCCTCCTCCCGGAGGGGCCAGAAGTAAATTATTAAGATTGGAGGCAAAGGTCTCTATCGCTTCCTCATCCGCCTTGTCCTTATTTTCAAGGCGAATTCTCGATATTATGGATGTCTTCATCAGGCGATTGTATGAATCATCAATTGCCTCTGATACAATGCACGCTGACTTATTCTTCCTGTTTCCAATTATACTGTTTCTCAGTTTTGCAAGAATTTCTTCATCCTCTACTTCGATTGTAAAAGTAATTACTCCTTCGTTTTCCGCGCGTCTTAAGCCCAGCATATTATGGCTTGAGATAGTGTCGACAGTATGATGGTAATCATAATACATATTGTATTTTGTATTTTTTTCTTTGTATTCCTTCTTTACCTTTGAAACATAATTGCCTTTCTCATGCATGTATTTGTAGACAATGCTTCTGTAATCGGCATTTTCTGACATAGTTTCTGAAATAATATCCATGGCTCCCGCCAGCGCTTCGTCAACACTATTTACGTCATTAAAGTCGGGCATAGATATGGTCGCTGAGTTAACCGGATCAAAGCCGTCTTCCATTTCCAATACCTTCAGGGCTAATGGTTCCAATCCCTTTTCTCTGGCGATGGTAGCACGAGTCCTTCTCTTTGGTTTGAATGGAAGGTAAATTTCTTCCAGTTCGTTCTTAGATAAACAATCACGGATAGTTTTTTCAAGTTCGGGAGACATCTTGCCCTGTTCGATAATAGTTTTCGTTATTGTCTCCTTCCTCTCCAGGAGTTCTCCCAGGTAGAGGTGACGCTCTTCTATCTTCCGGAGAATTACTTCATCGAGACCACCGGTTACTTCCTTACGATATCTTGCTACAAATGGAACCGTGTTACCCTCGGCAAAGAGGGATATGACTTTGCTGACTATTGGTTTCGCCAGATTAAGTTCATCGGCGATAATTTGTGTATTATCCATAATTTTATTCTCAGGTAAAAAATTTGTTATAGTGATGGCATGGACGAACATGTTTGTCTATGCTGGAGAAAGGCAGAAACTTATTGCTTTTCTCTGGAACGTACAGGATGCGTTTTTGGTAATTCTCTGGCGATTTCAGCAGCATCCGGGGAACACTCGGAATGGCCCCATCCGCTTGCACTGACGCCGTCAGTTATGTCATAAACAATATTGTCGTCTTGAGTCGGACTGATACCTTTAGGGACATAATCCAGATTGAGTTTATGTCGAAGCTTCCACGCAATATTGTGGTCCGCGCAAGAACTGTCACCGCTGACACCTATTGCCCCCAGGATTTTACCACTGCTGTCGTATAATGCTAAACCACCACCAAATACATTTACTCCTCCAATCTTATAACCAATCATAGGATCATTATATGTTCCTATGATTTCTGATGGTCCGCGATAAGCAACTTCTGTGTTAACGGGATTACTATGTTGCAGACCGTATAAAAAGCCGCCGGGCTGTACGGCAGAAAAGAGATTGGCTGTAGACAATGCGAGGTCAGGAAGGCTGAAGGCATTTGCCGTATTTGCCTTTTGTGCGGAGATAATGCGGCTTCCCGGCCATTGATCACCTCTATAGTTACCAGAGAAAACTACGGCTTTCACTACCCCGTCCCTGTCAACTACAGTTGCCCACATATTAAGACCAAAACCACCGTTCTCCTCTTCAACAATACTCTTCAGGGCTTCCTTGATTTTTACATGTGTTGGTAAACCGTCTGCAAAGGATTGAAGTGAAAACATTGCCGAAAACAATATAAATACGATAGTAGCTGAAACAGCTTTATTTTTTTTCATAATAATAGTCCTCAAGTTTTAATTAACAAAGATAAACCACCGGTATCATTTAATCT
>JANLHC010000121.1 GCA_024654465.1 Candidatus Scalindua sp. | reverse complement strand
GGGCAGGAAGTGTGAAGTGAACTAAAGTGCCTAAAGTTAAAAAAAGGAGTGTGTATTTTGTCTTCAAGAATTGTAACTCATGGTGGTGGTCCTCACATGGACGATCTGATCTCCGTCTGCATTGTGCTGGCAATGGACAATGATATAAAATGTGTAGAGCGTCGGCCTGTGGAACCTGAAGAGATTGCCGATCCTGCTGTATGGGTGTTGGATCAGGGAGACGTTTACGATCCTGAAAACAGGAATTTTGATCATCACCAATTTCCGGCAGGTACAAGGAAATGTACATTAAGTCTTCTCGTTGACCATTTTGATCTCAGGAGCGATCTGGATGAAATGGTCTGGTTTAGAGCGCTTGTGCTTGATGACAGCCTGGGTGCGATTAAAACTGCCGGAGAGCTTGACTGCAGTGCCACCCTGTTGAAAGGGTTGATGAGGGGGCCGGTAAACGAATTTGTCTTAGCAAAGTTCGAACAGGCAAAGAAACTCGACTCGGATAATGAACTGGTAAAGCTCCTCTTTGCAATAGGCGCTCACATAGTCACAGACATCAGAAGCAAGAAAGAGCGTATTCAACTCATTCGGGAAAAAGCGGAATTTGCTGAAGTTAACGGTCTGAAAGTACTTTTCTTCATGGAGGATGTACCTGATCCGAAATTGAGTATTTCCACGTATTTAAAAGAAGTAGGTAAAAATGCAGCTGTTCTGGTCGTCAATAATACTCGTGATAGCGGATGGTCGCTTAGCAGGATTAGCGATCACCCCCGGGTTGACTTCAGACGTATTAAAGGCGCGAATGACGTGCTCTTCGTACATGCAAACGGTTTCGTCGCAAAGACCAGACGGATTGAGAAACCGGCAATCATTAGCCTTTTAGAGACTGCAATTGTATAATTTTTTCTCCTCACGCAGAGCCGCAAAGAACGCTAAGGGTAAAATCTGTTAAATTTTGTTTTCTTACTGAAAGATTGTCATTCGATATGTATGGTTTTTATAAAAGATTACAAACAGTAAAATTGGATAATGTATTTAATCCCTGGTCTTGCCGAGATGAGGAAAATGATATTGGTCCTGATTCACCGGCTATAAGGCTGTTGCAGCTTAAGCAATACCTGTTGGAAAGGAAAAATGCGAAGTATCTTCTGGTAGGAGAGGCTTTGGGGTATCAGGGTGGGCATTTCACCGGAATTGCGATGACGTCTGAACGTATTCTGCTGGGGAAAATGAGGCATAAATCAATCACTCCAGAGCATGTGTTCTCAGGGATTGAGCCGCAGCGTACAAGCATGCCTTCTGTCAAAAAAGATGGTTTCACAGAACCTACCGCAACGATTGTATGGGAACGATTAATAACGTCTGGTTTTGATATGAGAGACTTTATTTTATGGAACGCGTTACCATGGCATCCGTACAAACCGGAGAAAGGGATTCTGTCTAACAGGACACCTTCTGATAATGAGTTTGAAAAAGGCAAACCGGTAATGTTAGAATTACTTAAATCAGTAAATGTTACAAAGATAATTGCCGTTGGTGAAAAGTCAAGAATTCAGTTGGGAGAGATGGGTATTGATGCTTCAATGGTAAGGCACCCGGCTAATGGTGGCGCACCCAAATTTCGAGAGCAAATCATACAGGTAATTAAGAATAAGGGATAGAATCAGTGTCCCCAAAAAGATAAATCCTCAGAAGGCAAGATTAATCATGAAAAAACTCATAATTGTTTTCATAGTAATAGTATTATTCTCCACTGCAGCATCTGCTGAATCGAGTGTCTGGGAATTAGATACAACAGATGGCGGCAGTTTTTACCTGGCAGGCTCCTGCCATGTCTTGAGAAAGTCTGACTATCCTCTTCCTGATGAGTTCGAATCGGCTTATGAGGATGCTGATCAGATTATCTTCGAAACAGATATTGAGGCTCTTATGAGTCAGGATGTTCAACTCCTGGAGGACAGGGGATGAATCCGGTATAGATGAATATTTAACAGTTAATATGCGTACGGAATTTCCGAAATTATATAAAAGACTTTTAACTGACAGGAACCGCGACTGGATACCTCGTCTGGAAACGTTGATAGACTCCGGTAAGAGAACGCTTGTAATCGTCGGTGTTGGGCATCTGGTTGGTGAAAACAGCGTCATCGATCTATTAAAATCCAGGGGCTATAAGGTAAAAAAATGTAACGGTTAGTCAACCTTTCGTAGGAGAAACATTATGAGTAACGATATACCAGGGGACTGCATGGATCCTGCTTACCTCAAAAAAGCGTATAAGACATTCAGAAAGCGCCTCAGACTGATGCGGCTTGACGCCGAGTCAACACTGGGCAGCAGTGCTCTCAGTGGTGGCCGAAAGTCTGGTATTGTGGCCATTAGACCGCCAAATAATTTCCCTCAGGAGGTGTGGGACAAACTCGTGGAAACTGGTAAGCTTCGTACTGAAGGAATGGGTCTCTACGAATTGGTCGAGGATCTTGATCCTCCCGGGAAGAAAGGATCAAACGAGATCTATGACAAATGAGTGTTAGGATGTACTTTAGAACGGGTGTGAACATCGTATCGTTATTTACAAGGTCTTTGGGGATTTTATTATGAAAAAAGAACACAATGATTTTCAAATACTTAAGACTGTAGAAGCCGACTCATCAGTTTCACAAAGAAAGCTTTCTTCTCAAATGGAACTTAATGTGGCATCGGTGAACTTTGCCCTCAAGCGTTTAATCCAAAAAGGGTTTGTTACGAAGGAAGGTGAGAATCCAAGGCGTGTTAAGTATCATATCACTCCAGAAGGATTGAGGGAAAAGACACAGTTGGCTTATAAGTTCTTTGATCGAAACATTCCTTATTATCATGAGGTTAGAAACGACATAGAAGCCAGGATTGTAAAAGCTACTGATGGTAAAAAAGTCAGTTTAGCTATTTATGGTGCGAGTGAGCTTTCAGAGACGACGTACATGGTGGTAACAAAAATGAATTATAACTTTCTCGGATTCTATATCGAGGATTCAAAAATCTCTAAGGCAAAAATACTTAATCACGATTTTCAAAGTCTAGACTTACTCAGGGGTGGCAATAAATGTCTGTTGTTACTTACAGATAAATGTCCGTCAGATGTTTTGAAAAAAATGAACAAAAAGAACATTGAAATATTGAGTTTAGTGGGTTACAACATTAATTGAAAACCTCTTTTCAGGTTGTCTTTACAGGGACGTAAATTCGTGATCTTTCATTTCTCCTAAATCATTCTTACATCACAAAATACACCTTTAAAATAGGAATTCTGGAAATTGATATTCAGCATGCCAACATTGATTATCTTCTCGCGGAACTTGCAAAAGAAGGGTTAGAAAAAGAGGTAAGTGGAGAAAGGTTTGAACTTTTAATATTTTTCTTGAAGAACTAGTGTCTCTTTCGTTTTGTCCCCGTATTATTAATCCTTCCTGTCTTGTTTTTTCCTCTTTGAAGTCTTTCTGATGAGTTCGAAGCTGCTTTATTGCCGGCTTTTACTTGTTGGTTTAATTTCTTTTGGTTGGAGCCGAGAAGCCTTTTTAGCAGATCCGGCCTTTTCGCATCATTGAGCCTCTTTCTTATCCAATCCCGATTCTCTTTCTTGTACCAGAAGAAGAATCGATGCTGGTTGATCTTTTCCTGTTTTGATTTTGGTGTGTAGTATTGTTTTAAAGTATAAGGATGGTAACCGGAATAATACATAACGGTAGCGACTGTCATAGGGGTGGGAGTGAAATCCTGTACGTGTTCCAGTTTAAAACCGAGCTCTTTGGTCTCTATCGCGAGGTTTACCATGTCTTCTTCTTTGCAACCGGGGTGACTGGATATGAAGTAGGGAACAAGTTGCTGATTAAGTCCGAGTTTTTTGTCAATATCATCAAACTGTTTTTTAAATTCTTTAAAATGAGCAAATGATGGTTTTCTCATTATTTTCAAGGTATCCGCAGATGTATGCTCCGGCGCTACTTTCAACCTTCCGGAAACATGTCGGGTTAAAAGCTGTACCATGTAATCTTTGATGGATGTATCAGCCTTTTTGTTATAGCTTTGTGTCAGTAGATCATATCGGATTCCGCTTCCGATAAATGCCTTCTTTACTTTTGGATGCTTATCCACTTTACGATAGATTTCCGTTATTTGAGAATGGTCTGTGTCCAGGTTGTTACAGATTACAGGATGAATGCATGAAGGCGCGATGCATTTGTCACATGTCTCCTGTGCCACACCCTTCATTTTGTACATGTTGGCAGATGGGCCTCCGAGGTCGGAAATATAGCCTTTGAAATCAGGCATATCAACTACCTGATCAACTTCATTCAAAATAGATCTTTGTGAACGGCTTGCAATGAACTTTCCCTGATGTGCTGAAATAGTACAAAAACTGCATCCTCCAAAGCATCCACGGTGCATGTTTATCGAGAACTTTATCATTTCGTGGGCGGGTATAGCCCCGCGTTTCTTGTATTTAGGATGAGGGAGTCTTGTATAGGGTAAATCAAAGGAAGTGTCTATCTCTTTTTCGGTCATTGTTTGAAAAGGAGGATTTATTATCAGTTTGTTTTCTGCAATACTCTGGATAATCCTGTTCGCAATAACCTTATTTGATTCCTGTTCTACGTGTTTAAAATTTGCGGCAAAGGCTTTCCTGTCTTCCAGACATTTCTCATGTGAATTAATCGTAATATCCTTCCAGTTCTTGTTCTTTGGAACATCTTTACTTTGGTTCCGAATATATGCCGTTTGCTTTACCATAGTCAGTTGATGAAAGGGGACTCCTTTTTCCAGAAGTTTGAGGATCTCTTTCAACGGTTGTTCCCCCATTCCATAAACCAGCAAATCAGCGCCGCTTGTTTCGAGAATGGAAGGTACCAGTTTATCCGACCAGTAGTCATAGTGTGTGACTCTCCTTAAAGAAGCCTCTATGCCTCCAATTACAACGGGAACTTCCGGATAAATTGATTTTAAGATCTTTGAATATATGTTAACTGCATAATCCGGACGAAAGCCGGATTCTCCTCCGGGAGTATAGGCGTCTGTCGAACGAATCCTTTTATTAGCTGTGTAATGGTTTACCATGGAGTCCATGCAGCCCGCGGTTACTCCAAAGAAAAATCTGGGGCTGCCAAGTTTTTTAAAATCACGCAGATCGTCCTTCCAATTGGGTTGAGGTATAATAGCGACTCTGTATCCTTCACTTTCGATAATCCTGCCAATCACGGCAGGTCCAAATGACGGATGGTCAACATATGCATCACCGGAAATGAGAATAACATCGAGCTCGCCCCAGCCACGCATTTCCACTTCATTTTTTGTAGTAGGAAGCCATTTAGCTAAGTCCTGTAGTGTTTTCACTTTTTTAATCTTGCCTTACGATATGTTTTGACTATTCTCACTGTTAAAAAATATGAAACTCCGCCCGCAATAAAGCCTACAATTACTCCACCAAGCAGTAAATGGACAAAAATTTTCCTGCCTAAAGTATTCATGATTTGAAACTGATGATATATTTCCCAGAAATCAAGGGTAATTAATCTGTGTGACATTTTATTTATTATTTGTTGAGCGTCGCTCTCTTCAGGCCCGGGTAAAATGTATTTTCCCACCTTGTATGTAAAAATATAAATTGGTAGAAAAGTTAATGGATTGGTAATCCACACGGCAGCCATTGCTGCAGGTCTACTAGCGTATATGAATGTCGCAAAAAAAATTGCAATCAACATTTGAAAGCCCATTAATGGAGAAAAGCCAACAAATATACCGATTGCGATTCCCAAGCCAATTGCTTCGGGAGATCCACGTAGCATAATAAGCCACCGGATAAACCGACGAGCCTTTAACCGAATAAGTCTGATTTTTATCATTAAAAAAACGGAGAGTTAATTCTTGCGTATAATCGTAAAGAAACTATGAGAAATCATGTTTAGATGTGTACTCTCTCGTTGCTTCTTTTTCCAATCATTTTTGTAAAAATAAGAAGAGATTATTATAGTAAAAAACCTGCAAATTACAAAGTGGTATTAATAAATTGCCTCTTTTAAAGAGGGCTGCACGTTTTCTTTCAATTCTGCTAAAATAAACTTGAATTCACTTAGAAGTACCGTTAAGGTAAGCTTTTGATAGGGCTGGAATTTATTGAATGCCTTGAATTTGAAGAAGTGAATAAGAATTCCTTCCCATTATGGGTATAATCTATTATAAATAGTTTTTTTATATTTATGTTAAAAGAATCATGTTTGAGAAATATGTTCGTAAGATAATAGAGTACCGGATTTTGTTATCAGGTATTATCTTAATTGCCGTGGGAACATTTCTGGGCTACATCGGCCAAAACGACGGAAACAGATTTAATGACAAACTACTTCGCCAGAGTATAAGTGAAAAGACCTCTCAGATTGATAAACTCGTAAGTAGCAAAAACGAGCTGCTTTCCAGGATTGACGAATATCAAAAAAACCTGTCGGAAAAAGACGAAGTCATACAACGACTTGAAGCCTATGTTGACAAAATAGATGTACTCGTCCCGGAAAAATCTACGGATGAAGAGACAGAAACCGGTAGTCAGGTTATTACGGAAAATTAATTTTGAAAAGGCAGTAGGATTTCTTGAGAAAGCGTTCAGGGTTCTTGACAACTTACACTCTACATATATTCTCTAAAGCAAACATTGAACGCAGAAAATGGCCTTGAATTGGGCTTTAAGCATCGTTATGATGCACAACAACAGAATCTGGAATTTATACATTGTTAATAAAAGTAGAATAAATCTATGAGGAAACTATTCTATATCCTTCTTCTTCATAAAAATAATCAGCAGAGCATCATAATGATGTTTCTATCGGTGTAATTAGAAAATATGGTTGTGAGATAATTATGCATTCAAATAAACTGGTAAATAGCAATAGCGAGTTGCATGCGAAAGTTGTCGAATATCAAAAGAGCATGTCAGAGAAAGAGGATATTATTCGACAGTTTACAGATCAGGTGGATAAGTTGAATGAGTCTGCTGAGGAGTATCAGAAAAAACTGTCTGAGCGTAAAGAAAGGATTTTAGAGCAGGAAGAGATTATCCACCAGCTTACAGCCCTTTCGCTGCAGGTTGGCTGGCAGAATGAGGTCGGTGATGCAAGCCAGAGGAGACTGTCGGAGATGGAAGAGTCTATCCGGCCGTTAAAGGCTCAAGTTGCCGAACAGAATAAAGCTGCCAGGGAGTACCAGAAAAACTTGTCTGAAAAAGAAGAATTACTCTTAGAGAAAGAGAAAGTCATACATCAGTTAACGTCTCGGGTTGACAAGTTGAGTGCGTCTGTAGAGGGATATCAGAATACTCTGGCTGAAAAGGATAAAACGATCTCAGAGAGAGAAGAAACCATTCGTCGGCGAACATCTCAGGTTGACGGACAGAACGAGGTTGTTGGCGCAAATCAGAAGAGCCTGTCGGAGATGGAAGAGTCTATCCGGCCGCTAAAGGTTCGGATTACTGAACAGGATAAGGTTGCCAGTGAGTACCAGAAAAACTTGTCTGAAAAGGAAGAATTACTCTTAGCGAAAGAGAAAGTCATACATCAGTTAACATCCCGGGTTGACAAGTTGAATGAGTCTGTAGGGGGATATCAGAATACTCTGGCAGAGAAGGACAAAACGGTCTCAGCGAGGGAAGAAACCATTCGCCGGTTAACATCTCAGATTGACAGACAGAATGAGGTTGTTGACGCAAATCAGAGGAGCCTGTCTGAGATGGAAGAAGCTATCCGGCCGTTAAAGGCTCGGGTTGCTGAACAGGATAAAGCAGCCAGTGAGTATCAGAAGAATTTATCTGAAAAGGAAAAATCGATCTTAGAGAAAGAGAAAATCATACATCAGTTAACGTCCCGGGTTGACAAGTTGAATGAGTCTGCAGGAGGATATCAGAATACTTTGACAGAGAAGGACAAAACGATCTCAGAGAGGGAAGAAACCATCAGCCAGCTAACATCTCAGGTTGACAGGCAGGATGAGATTGTTGATGCAAATCAGAGGAGCCTGTCGAAGATGGAAGAAGCGATCCGGTCGCTAAAGGTTCAGGTTGCTGAACAGGATAAAGCTGCCAGGGAGTACCAGAAGAACTTATCTGAAAAAGAAGAATTACTTTTAGAGAAAGAGAAAACCATACATCAGTTAACGTCACGGGTTGACAAGTTGAATGAGTATGCAGATGGATATCAGAATACTCTGGCAGAGAAGGACAAAACGATCTCAGAAAGGGAAGGCACCATCAGTCAGCTAACGTCCCAGGTTGACAAGTTTAATGAGTCTACTGGCCAGTACCAGAAGGGTTTGTCCGAGAAGGAAGAAACTATTAATCGGCTTACTGCCAGAATTGACAGTCAGAAAGTGATTGCTTTTGCGCCACTTATCGATGAAGAAAAGGACGCTATCCCTCAAGTCATTCCGAGAACTGATTCCAGTGATGTGATTGTACAAGTAAAGAGTCTTTACAACAAGGGTAAGTATGATGAAGCCTATAGGATAGCGGATGACCTGAGGCAGAAGAAGCCTGACCTTGGGTTTGCATATTTCATTCTCGGGACAATTGAGATGCGCAGGAAGCACTATGATAAAGGGGAAGAGATGTTAAAGAAGGCAATTCAGTTTGGGTTGCCCGATGAGGATAAGGCGTGGGCTTTTCATAACATTGGATATTCCTCGCTCCGTGAACAGGATTATGATAAGGCGAAGGAATTTCTTGATAAGGCGGTCGAGTTGAATTCCAATATGGAGAAGAGCAGGGAGGCTCTCAAATTAATTAATAATTATTTGAAAAGAAAGAACGAAATCAAAAACGTTAAAAAGTCTTTATAATAAAGAAATGTTCGTGAGATAATTATGCATTGGATTACTACATTAGGTATTCTCTTAATTGCTGCAGGAACGATTCTGACCTGTTTTGGCCAGAATATCATGAACAGGTTTGATAACAAACACATTCTCCGAAGCATAAGTGAAAAAACCTTCCGAATTGATGAGCTTACCAGCAGTAATAACGAGCTGTTTACGAGAATTAACGAATACCAGAAGCGTTTGTTAGAAAAAGACGAAACCATACACGGGTTAGAAGTTCAGGTTGGTGGGTCAAATATTTCAGTCAAGAAACAGTCTATAGATAAGCAAATTGAAGTTGGTGCTCAGACTATTTTGGGAAAGCATCTTAGTGATGAAATCGCACAGGCAAAGAGACTTTACAATGAAGGTAAGTATGATGAAGCCTATAGAATTGCCGATGAACAGAGAGAAAATAATTCTGACTTTGGGCTGGCGCGTTTCATTCTTGGAACGATTGAAATGCACAGGAAGCACTATGATAAAGGGGAAGAGATGTTAAAGAAGGCAATTCAGTTTGGATTACCCGATGAGGACATGGCGTGGGCTTTTCATAACCTTGGATACTCCTCACTTCGTAAACAGGATTTTGAGAAGGCGAGGGAATTTCTTGGGAAAGCTATCGAGTTGAATTCCGATATGGAGAATAGCAGGAAGGCTCTCAAATTAGTCGACGATCATTTACATAAAAAACAGGCAACGGCACAGGTAAAAAGCTATTTCAATGAAGGCCGGTATGATGATGCATATCTGATTGCTGGAGATCTGAAACAAAAGAACCCTGAGTTTGGGTTAGCATATTCCATCATTGGAACGATTGAGTTGTACAGGGAGCACTATGATAAAGGGGAAGAGATGTTAAAGAAGGCAGTTCAGCTTGGGTTGCCCGATGAGGACAAGGCGTGGGCTTTTCATAATCTTGGCGTTTCCTCACTTCGCAAGAAGGATTACGAGACGGCAAGAGAACTCCTTGAAAAGGCGGTCGGGTTGAGTCCGAATATGGAGGAAAGCCAGAAGACTCTTGATTCGATCGATGACTTACAAAGAAAAGAAAAACAGGAAAAGGATTAAAAACGATAGTAGGTGAAAAAATGAAGATCTAAAATACCGCTTTATGACAAAAAAATCAAATAATCATGTACTTGCTGCAGATGTGGGTGGGACAAATACGAGGATGGCTGTTGTAAGTGAAAATGGCGATATCGTTACGCTCTTAAAAAAATCTACACATTGTAAGGATGGCATGGTGGAGATGGTTAAGTTTATTGTCTCTTTTGCAGAAGAAACAATTGGAAAATCAAAACTGTCAAAAGAGGAAATATGTGGGATGGGAATTGGATTTCCCGGCCCCTTAAATGCGGAGACAGGTACAATCTACAATCCTCCTAATTTAAACGGCTGGGATAACGTACCGTTAAGGGTCATTCTCGAAAAAGAGTTGAAAGTACCTGTTGCAATTGAGAACGATGCAAATGCGGCAGCGCTTGGAGAATGGTGGAAAGGCGCCGGGTCAGGGACAGACAGCTTATTTTGTATTACTCTGGGGACAGGTGTTGGGGGTGGTATTATCCTGGATGGAAAAGTCTGGCATGGTGCATCATCCATAGCAGGCGAAATAGGACACACGACCGTTATAAGAGATGGAATAAAATGTACCTGTGGAAATATCGGATGTCTTGAAGCCTATGCCTGTTCAGGAGGCATTTTAAAGAGAGTAAACAATGCATTATTGAAAGAAAGAGATAATAGCCTGCAACCACTTACTGACCTTAAACAGGTGGACCAAATGGTAATGCAAGGCAATGAGATTGTCCTCAATGTAATTAAGGAAACAGGTGTTCTTCTGGGCATTGCAACAGCAAATATTGTAAACCTGCTGAACCCGGAAATGATAGTTTTGTTTGGTGGTGTAACTAATCTTGGAGAGCATCTTGTCATACCTTTGAAGGAAGAAGTTAAAAGGAGGGCATTTAAAAAGGCGACGGAATCTCTAAGGATAGAATTATCACTACTGGGTGATAATAGCGGCATACTCGGTGCGGCAAGAAATATCCTTTCAAAATCGTAAAATCAAACATGCCTTTGAATTATTTAAGAATTATTTTACAGAAGGTGCCAGGGAGAGTATGCTGCTTATCCGGTTGCGTAAAATACTTTGGATAATCTGGCGCTTCTCTGGATGTGACGTTTGAGATTTATGTCAGTCTCTTCAAGGCGATGGGCAAGTGTCTCAAGAATATTTCTCATGAACGTTATGTCCTTTGAGAGATTAAATTCAAATGTTTCTTTATCCATAGTATGTAGCTTACAATTCGTTTGCGCTATTGCTGAAGCAATTCGTTTATTTCCTGTTATTAAAGACATCTCTCCAAAAAAATCACCTTCGTCAAGTGTTGTTAGAGTCATGTCTGTATCTCCGACTTTTTTAATTATATTCACCCTTCCGGAATCAATGATATACATTTCTTTACAATCCTCTTCATCTTCTTTGAATATGATA
>JANLHC010000139.1 GCA_024654465.1 Candidatus Scalindua sp. | reverse complement strand
CATTCACTTTACTCATGATCATGGTGTTTTGCTCCACCCTTGATTATGCCATGTAATCCTTCAACATAATGTGTAAACATTACATAGGATTCAACATATTTACGACCATCGATCACGCTTTTATCGGCATTCTTTTTGGCTTCTAATGCCCGTTCAAAATATTCACGGATACCTTTGGCCATGGCATCTGACAGGACATCGACCAGTTTATCAACCGAACCGCTATCCAGCGCCTTGTCAGCCAGTGCGACTGCCGGATCGACGGCAGAACCTGGTTTCAGGCCTGTGTATGGGGCTCCTTCACTAGCTCGGTGAATGCGTACTAATGTTTCAAAAAAGTACATATCCCCCAGTTCTCGTGATTGGTCGCTCAGTTTTCTTACTTCCAATGTTTTTTGAAAAGCTGTGTGGATCATTTTTTCATCATCAGCAGAAACCCATTTAAGTAAGGGCATAATGTCTCCTTTAGCAAGTGCCTGTCGTGCTTCAGCAACTACAGGACCATCCAAAGTGTCACAATGAGCATAGCTGTATAACGGTTTGATCAAGCTTGCAGTAAAGAGAAAAAACATAATTGCCAATGTGGAAATAATTTTACTTGTCTTCATAATAGGTCATCCCTTTCTAATTATTTGTTTAAGCAAAATTTCTGTCTTAATGTTAATATTTCAAAGCCTCATAACGGTTAAACTCACTTGTTTTTACCGAGCGCAGTGAGTTAAAAATCCGGTTCATCCGCTTGTCAGCTTGTGCATGAGCTGTTTCGTGCGCAACATACTGTTTTGATGACAATTGTCAAGACTAAGATTAATCCAATGATGCACATACCTGCAGACGGAATTGCCATGAATGACAACGCCTCTTTTGCTGCTCCTGTACTACCAAGTCCCGGAGCCTTTAAAGCAGCAAACATCCAAAAAAGGGAATATCCTAAAGAGCCCAATCCTAAAAATATTGCAGTGACTTCCTTGAGAATCCATGTGGTTTGCATAAACATAAGAAGCAAAATTACAGCTAGTGAAATTGCCCCCAGTCCACTTGCGTGAAAGTGAGCACGTTTAAAGTAAGCCCAGGATTTATCTGTAATCTTTTTCATTTTCACAGAGTCACCTTCGTAAACAGTATCAAAGACAGCCTGTGCTTCCTCCTTCAAATGACCTTTGATTTTGCCTTCGATAGCTCCAAACAGGCCTCCTAGGACAAAGCCAAACAACAATGTAAGAAGTGATAAGATAACGCCAATTCTTACAACTTTAATTTTTTCAATAATTTCTTTTTCCATTTGTTTCTCCTTTAAAGCAAAATATTTATTTGTAATTGCTATAGGCAGTATGAATAATGATAGGTATACCTTTATTCTGACCTAGAATCCAGCCTATTGTTTCAACGCCGTCCATATTTGGAATATTCATGTCCAACATGATTATGTTCGGGACTGGTTCTCGTACTTTCTCTAAAGTTTCTTTGCCCTTCCTTATTATATCGCAAACGCTAAATCTATTACTAAGTTGAATAGTCTTGTATACATATTCCTCTCCTTTTTCCTGAATTTCTTTTCAACTGACTTAATTGTATATTGTAATATTTAGAAAAACAATTGGACGGAAGTGGCGTTTAACAATGTCTTTGGATTCTTTTTGCATGCAACTTTAGTTGCACGCTTAATGCGATGAGTGTGAACCAATCTATTCATAGAAAGACATCTCCTCATGAATAGAAAAAGAATGAACTTTTTTAGTAATTTTTCTGTTACTAATATTAGGTTTCTCATAAACAAAGTTAGTTTTACATAGCGGGATATCAAACACGTAAGGCATAAACAGCAGGAGGGAGGTAAATAGTTTTTCAATTTAAATACGAAACCATATATAAAGAATGGAGGGCTGAATCATGATTGGGAAATTAAAGGCAAAAGAAGAAACTTGTCCAGGTAACATCTATACATCCAAGAGAGATTTCTTTACATTGGCTGGTTGGGCGGTTTTTTTTACAACTGTTGCAATTTACACATCTAAGTTATTAGGGCCGAAAGCTATCGGAGGGTTTTTCTTTCCCAGGGTTCTTTTTGAACCTTCTCCTGTTTTTCCTGTTGGTTATCCGGCTGATTATGTTCCAGGTAGCGTAACGACATTGAAATCCAGGAAGGTATTTATTTCCAGAGAAGGTAACAGCTTTAAGGCTATATCAGTAATATGCCAACATCTTGGCTGTGCAGTTCATTGGACTAAGGAAAAAAACATTTTTGAATGCCCGTGTCACGGTAGTAAGTATTATAAAAACGGAGTTAATTTTGCTGGACCGGCCCCAAGGCCGTTGTACCATTTTCAGGTATCTCTCTCAGAGGAGGGGAAACTGGTTGTTAATACTGAACAAAGAGTTCCGATAGAGACGGAACTGGTTGTGTGATTATTTTTTATTCGAAGCAGCAGTGTCCGGTTAGGTTTTGCGTGTTTGATATTACTGCCTCAGAACTGTCATTCCCGCCTGTTTTTAGTGGGACTCAGTGAGCGTACAAGGATATAAATAAGTTTAAAATTATAAGGGCTTGCTGTCTATTTTAAGCTCAAATCCTTCCTGCACTTTTGATTCATTATAAACACGCTTGAGTTTATAGCATAGAGGGCCAGCTGTAGTCTGTCGGAAACACCCGTCTTCTTGTATATCCGGCTTAAATGAGATTTAACCGCTTGTTCACTGATGTTCAGGGCCTTCTTTATCTCCTTGTTTGACGACCCATTGCAAACCAACTTAACCACTTCTATTTCCCTGTCGGTCAGGGAATGCCCTTTACTGCAGCTTTTATCTTTTAAGCCCGGAATGATTTCAAGTAATTGCTTGTTTTCAAACCACAGTTCACCTGAGAGAATACACTCTATAGCCTTTTTTAACAGAGGCAAGCCGGTATCCGGTGATAGGATTCCTACAAGGCCGCGTGAGATAAAACTTATCAGGCATTCATTTTCAATCTTCGGAAGACACCCGGTTCCAAAGAGAAGGATTCGCACCTTGTGTTTGTCGGAAATATCATCGAATATAATACCGGCAAGTGTATTAAAATCAGTGATCAATAAATCACTATCTCCTTTAATTATTTCTCTTGGATTTGTACTGACAGTAATGATACAGTCAGCACCAAGATCACACTCTTCCAGTAATAACCTTTTGATACCTTCTCCGAACAAGTGATTACAACAACCGATAGTAATTTTTAATGACATGCTCTCATTTTAAGATAATTTATAATGAAAATCCAATAAATAGATTATAAAGTAAGAATATTGTAATCGTTCCTTGTCATAGTATTTATTTTTATTCAGGGTTCTTTCTTTCAGTAACGATCCTGATTATACCTTCAATAAGGACAGGTGTGCCATCCTTGTCCCTAATCAAATGAGTAGTACGTTCGGTATAAAAATGATCACCGTTTTTCTTTTTACAGAAAGAGAGAAAATTCTTCCAGACTCCGTATTTTTCAAGCCTCTCAACATGACGCCATTTCTCTTCCGGGTCTAAGTAAATATCTTCAACCTTTGTTCCAATCATCTCTTTAGGAGAATTATACCCAAACATTTCAGCACAGGCCTGATTTACCCAGGTAAACACCCCTTCAGCTCCCGGTTCACATTGATATACACCTTCTTTGAGAGCATCAAACAGTTCTCTGTAACGTTCCAAAGTTTCCTCTAGCTTTTCCTCAATTCGCCTTCTTCCCGTGATGTCCCTGATCATACCTTCAATAAGGACTGGATCACCTTCTTCGTTCCTAACCAAATTTGAAGTACATTCTGTATATATAGGTTCACCGTCTTTCTTCTTACAAAAAGAGGCAAAGTTTCTACAGATCTCATGTTTTTCCAATTTTTCTGAAAGCCGCCACGTATCTCCGGAATTCATGTATATGCTCTTAACCTTTCTTCCCATCATCTCTTCCGGAGTATTGTAACCAAACATTTCAGCACAGGCCTGATTTACCCAGGTAAATATCCCTTCAACTCCGAGTTCACATTGATATACACCTTCTTTGAGAGTATCAAGCATTTCCCTGTACCTTTTCTCTGATTTTGTTGTCTCTTTCGTCTTCTCATAAAGAGTCTTTGTCATAGTATTGAAGGACGTTACCAATGCTCCGATTTCATTATTACTCTTTATCTCTACCTTTTTGGTTAAATCCCCTTCGGTTATCTCTTCAGTTATTTCCTTAAGCTGAATAATAGAACTAGATAGTTTTTCCCCAAAGACATAAGCCACGAACAAGCAGGGAAACACGACAATCAACATCAATGCTATGACAATGTATTTAAGATTGTAAGCGGCACCATAAGCTTCAGCTTTATCTATTTCGGTAATAACTCCCCAATTAAATTCAGGTAGCCAGTCCCATACTCCCAAAACAGATATACCCGTGTAATCATTATATCCTTTCGAGTTAGATCCCACATTACCCGCCAGACACTGCTTAACACTATGGGTTAGTTCTCCGGTTTCCGGTTCAATTATTTTCAATTCCAAAGCGGTCCCTTTTTTTACTAACCCGATTTTTTTCAGGTGTTTTGTGAACCTGGATTCAGTAAGCATGTAGGCATCCTTATTAACAAGATAGGTCTTACCGGTTTTTCCATACATTTGACCGTGTATTAAATTACTCAGTATGTCCGCATGAACCATTAAGGTAATAACACCAATTACGACCTCATTCTCGTCCTTCAGAGGTGATGCGATAAACATGGTGGGTAATCCAAAATCATCCTTATCAAACTCATTTATGAGCGGAAATTTTGAGGGTATGAGGATTGGTACAAAAGCCTTTCCCTGAATTGCCTGTTTGAAAAAATCTATTTTTGATATATTTGTACCGACGCGATTTTCAGATGTAGCAAGAGTAACCACCCCTTTATTATTGCATACAAAGGCTCCCTTGTAACCGCACTCAGCCACAAGTCTATCCAGATATCGAACAGTTTTTTGATACTCGCTATCCTTTAACGTGGCATTTACGCTATTAACCATACAGGGATTGTCTGTAATTAATTTCAATCCCAAAACGCTCCTTTTTCCCACCAACTCTATTTTTCTCAGCATTTTTATAAACCTGGATTCATCAAGCATGTATGCGTCCTTACCAACAAGATAGGTCTCACCGGTTTCCCCATACGTTTTACCTTGTATTAAATTACTTAGCATGTCCACATCAACCCTTAAGGTAACAACGCCAATTATGCCCTTCTTCTCATTCTTCAGAGGCGATGCGACAAATATGTGAGACAATCCCAATTTTTCTTTGTCAAATTCGTTTATAAGCGAAATTTTTGACGGTATGATGCGTGATACAAAAGTCTTTCCCTGAATTGCCTGTTTAAAAAAATCCATTTTTGATATATTTCCACCAACTCGTTCTTCAGACGTAGCAAGTGTGACCACCCCTTTATTATTGCATACAAAGGCTCCCTTGTAACCGTACTCAGCCACAATTTTTTCCAGATACCAGACAGTTTTTTGGTACTCACTATCCTTTATCGTAAAATTTACGCTATTAACCATATATGGATTGTTGGAAACCAGAATGAGATCTTTCTGTCTTTCATGCATCCAGGTATTTACCAAATCGGTCTGCTTGTGACCGATCACTTTGAGGTTATCCATAGCCATAGTTTTGAAATCAGATTGTATTAATGGATACATAAAACCCCTGAGTAAGGCAACGGGAAGTAATGTAGCAAAAATTAATAACACAATGACATAGGTCTTTATCGAAATAAACATAGTGTTTCTCCTTGATTGAAATAATATAAGGGAAATTTTTCTTTCTCCCTGATATTTTGATCTAGTATCTTTTTGGTAATGAACTCTCAAACAGATAGTATGGATACCATAACCATAAAGCAAACCTTTGAACAAAAAAGTGTGGAGCTGAATGGATATATAATTATTTTTTTTGTCCTGATTTGATATTATATTTTTTCAGTATACGTTGTAAATATTGCCGTTCTATTTCGATCTCCTTTGCCGCGTTCGTTACATTGCCGTTATTTTTATTCAAGACATTCATTACGTATTTAATATTAAAGGCATCAAGAGATTTTTTGCGTGCTTCCTTATAGGGCAGAGAAAGCAATTCATCCCAGAACATGTCGTTTCCGCCTACTTTTTTTACAAATGGCAAAATAACATGTAAAGGTATGATAGCTTCATTCGTAAGGGTAATCGCCCGCTCTATTACATTTTCAAGTTCACGAATGTTTCCCGGCCAGTGGTACTGATAAAATCCGTCTTCCACATCAGGACAAATTCCTTTTATGCGCTTATTTTCTCGTTCATTATACTTTTTAATAAAATATTTTGTAAGTAATGGAATGTCTTCTTTTCTGTCTCTCAACGGTGGCATTGTTATATTGATTACATTCAAGCGATAATATAAATCCTCACGGAAATCTTTTTCCTGTACTTTTTTGATCAGGTTTTGGTTTGTAGCCGCAATAATTCGAACATCTACATGTCGTGCAAGAGTATCTCCAAGAGGTATAAACTCTCCTTCCTGTAGTACGCGCAATATTTTTGCCTGAACTGATACGGGAATATCCCCAATCTCGTCCATAAAGAGGGTGCCGCCATCCGCTTCCTCAAAAAGCCCCCTTTTTGTTTGTATAGCGCCGGTAAAGGCCCCCTTCTTATGACCAAACAATTCACTTTCCAGCAGATTTTCAGACAATGTGGCGCAATTGATTACCACAAATTTTTTATTTTGCCTGTTACCGGTAAAATGAATTGCCCTGGCCACCAGATCCTTCCCCGTTCCGCTCTCTCCGGTAATTAATACCGTGGCAGCACTGTGTGCCACCCGGGAAATCATATCTAATACCTTCTGGATTTCTCTGGAATTTCCTATGATAGTTTTCAGCCCGGAGGTCTTTTCCAACTCTGAATGAAGGTGTTTATTCTCCTCAATGATATTGTGCTGCGCAATCATACGGTCTACATTGAGAATGATTTCATCTAAACTAAATGGCTTTGTGATGTAATTAAATGCGCCCCGCTTCATGGCCTCTACTGCCGTTTCGATGCCGCCATAAGCAGTTATTATTAAAACGGAGGTATTATATTGTTCTTTCACCTTCTGAAGTAATTCAAGTCCATCAATACCTCCAGAAAGTTTCATGTCAAGAATGATAACAGGAAATTCCTGATTATTGAGTACCTCCAGCGCATCTTCACCGGAGCTGACTGTTTTGACATAAAATCCCCGTTCCGTTAATGCGTTATTCAACACAGTTCTGTATCCGATCTCATCATCTACAACCAGTATATTGGTTTCATTCTTATTCATGACTCTTTCCTGTCCTCACTGATTAATTCTCTTCTGTGATTCGTTTTATATACCATATAGTCATTAAATTCCCTGACAGCCTGTTTGTCGCCGGGATTATTATTTAATTTCTCCAGATTCATTCGAATAAATTCATCTGATGCAAAAAATTGAGATGAATATTCACCGGAATCGAGGATTCGGTATATGCTGTTAACGTTATACAGGAAATGAAACAGTGACAGTTGTTCCTTTTCCTATTTCACTCATGACGTCTATGCTACCTCCGTACTGTTTGATCAGATTCTTGACTATAGACAGTCCTAATCCTGTACCACGCTGTTCGACAGTCTTTGCATTTTTGGATCTATAAAATTCATCAAAGATCTTATTAAGGTCCTCTTTAATGATACCGATTCCCGTATCGGACATCTCTAACTTAATTTCTTTATTCGTTATTATGCTGTTTATACTTATTGTGCCTCCCTGTTCAGTGTACTTTACTGAGTTATCAATTAAATTTATCAATATAATGTCAAGATCATCCGGAACTATCTTTAGATAAGAAGGCTCGGGTGTGGCTTTAATTATGATTTTTAGATTCTTTGCTTTTGTTTTTTCCTGCATTAGATGTAATGTGTTTTTAACTGCAACATTTATGTCAATTGTTTTTATATCACCTTCTTTGGGCTTTCCTATCTTACCTGCAATCAGATCAAGAAGGCCGTTTACAAGTGTTATGAGGAAACTCGTTCTCTTCTCAGACCTGGTAATTAGATCCATGGCTTTCGGGGAAATATCTCCGGCATAACCTTCTTCAATTGATTTTAAAAGACTTTGTATTGCACTTAAGGGGGATCTGAGTTCGTGGGTAACCTTGTATGTGAATTCACTTTTTTCTCTGTCTATTGCTTCAAGCTTGTTATACGCATCGGCGATAACGTTTTTAAGGGTGAGAATTTCATTCTCTCTCTTCCTGAGGCGGCTATTAACAGATGTGGCAAGGTATGCGGAGATGTATAAAGACGTAATGATAAAGAAGATTATTGACAGGAGATAAAGGCCGTTGTCATAAACCGGATTTGGGAACAGCTCTTGAATATGAACATGATGTATAATAGAGAAATATTCCAGGATTGACAGACTGATTATTAATAACGCTGCAAATCCCGTCTGAAGATAGCAATCCTTTTTAGACAAAAGGATTGCCGCTATAATCACATGAAATATAAAGTAGAAGATTACAGGGCTTTCTGTACCTCCTGTGTAATGTACAAGAAATACAAGGGCTATCCAGTCGACAGAAATCTGAAGATTGGCAAAGCGTTCATATGATTTTACGTTTTTCTGATAACAGATACAAACAACGTTAAATATCAATATACAAAAGGTAATAAAGAGTATTGGCGTAAGAGGTAGACTGATTTTTAAAACTAATCCGGCAAATATAGATGTGATGCATATACCAACGACTATAATCCATCGAAGGTTTATAAACCTTGAAAGGCTTTCAATCAGCTCTTTTTCCAGTGAGGATTTTTCCGGTGTATGAGTATTATATGGCATAGGAATTTGTGATAATATTACTCTTTATTTGCCAGAAGCTCTGCCGTTCTTTCTAACAGGTCTTTTGGTTGGACGGGTTTTTCGATAAAACCATCAACCGGCAGAAAAGTATCATCTTTTTCAGGAGAAAAATTCATACCCTTTTTTTGCGATATAGCGGTAATCATAAGTATAGGGATGTTTCTGCAATCCTTGTACTCGGAATCCGGTTCTTCACTCCTCAATTCATAGGCCACATGAAACCCTGCAGTATCTGTCTCCATCATTACGTCAAGTATTATTAAATCAGGGATTTCCTCTTTTGCTCTTTGCAGTCCTTCCTCACCGTTACTTGCAGTAATGACGTGATAGCTGTTTGCCTCAAGGGGCATCCTCATCGCTTCAACTATATCGGGGTCATCGTCAATGATTAGTATTTTCTGGTTTGTCATATAAATTAGCACCGTCCTCTCTTTCGAGAGGAATCCATATTCTGGAATCCTCTCGAAAGAGAGGATAATTATTAGGCAGACGGAGTACTACAAACTTCTTCAATTCTCATTAGTACTGTATTTATTATATTTGACATTGAATCTGCTAACTCTTTAGAGAGAGTAGTGCCGTAATTAATGGTCTTTGGTTGTACACCCACAATATCAATCTTTGGGGGATTATCAAGCAGTTCAGTCATTTTAATTACTTCCATGAGATCGGTATCATGTAATGAATACTTCTTCTTGTTGTAGATTGAATGGACGTCTTCTGAACTAAATGTTGTAACAGTGCCTGGTGCTTTACCGGTTTCAACTGCATCAATAAAAATCACTCTTGCAGCCCCTTGCATGAGATCGATTAGCTTAAACCCGCCTGTACCACCATCATATATTTCTAAACTCCCGGGAAGATCATGTTTTTCTAATTCATTGATTGTGTGGACACCAATACCTTCGTCCATGAGCAGTAGATTACCAATTCCAATAACTACTATCTTGCTATTCATTTATAAATTTTACCTTCATTAAATGTGTTGCACATGATATGCATGGGTCATAAGCCCTTACAAGCATTTCTATATTAAGGATTATGTCATCCTTTGGTTGATCGAGTATATTTGGCACAAGAGTTCTCAAGTCATTTTCAATGTTTGACAGGTTCTGGCCGGTTGGGATAATATAGTTAGCATAGGTGATCTTACCATTATCATCTATTTTGTGTTCATGATATAGTGTCCCCCTTGGGGCTTCTGTGGCCCCTACTCCATGTCCGGTCTTAGGAATCAGTTCTATTTTTTCGTCCTTCAAATCACCTGAAATCAGATCATCAATAAGCCTGATACTGTCTTCAAAACAGTGTACTGTTTCTACTACCTGAGCAACATTATTCATGTACGAATTGTAACAGGGTGGTTTTAATCCCAGTTCCTCAGCAACCTCTTTTGCTTTAGGGTGCAATTGGTCGCAATTGTTATTAAACCTTGCCAGTGCTCCTACCATATAAGAATCTCTATTTGATCTTGCATGTTTTGATGTCGAGTGAGTTACCATAAATTCCTTTACCGTGTCCAGGTAGTCGGAAGGTTCAATTTCACCATTGTCACTCGATTTGATATTGCCATCATAAAGGGCGTATTCTTCAGGGTTAGTCAGGGATATATATTCCGTCTCTCTCTCAAATTCAGGAGTTTTCAGACCCTTGAAAAATTTTACCGTTTCTTCTATATCCGGCCATAAATCCTCAATCCTCTTCTTAAATGCAGCCAGATCTTTTGATTCAGGATTCTTTGAAAAACAGCCTATTTTCAATGTAATGGGGTGAATGTGTCTGCCCCCCACCAATGCGCATAATTCGTTAGCGATAGTTTTAATTCGCATGCCTCTTAAGACAACCTCTTTGTTGTCTTTTACCATACCAAACACACTGCCCACTCTGAAGAAATCCGGTGCTGTCAAAAAATAAACATGAAGAATGTGACTCTGAATAAATTCGGCGTTGAGTAATAGTTTCCTTAATCTTATTGTCTGTGCCGAAGGTTCAAATCCGAGTGCGGCTTCAATGGCTTTTATTGATGTTGTGGTATGGGTAACAGCGCATATGCCACATATGCGTGACGTTATATGTGCGACCTCTTTATACGACCTTCCAAGTGCCATCGCCTCGAAAAACCGAGGAGATTCCACTATATCCATTCGCAGTTCACGAATCTTTCCTTCCTTGACGTCGATTATTATGTTTCCGTGTCCTTCGACTCGTGTTATATGTTCAATACCTACGTGAAAATCATGCATTCAATTTTTCCTGAAAAAATATATGTAAGTTTGCTGTTTGCATACTGCCAATTGTTTACTGCTTACTGTTTTGACTATTCATACTTCTCTTTACTATTTCCCCCAAACAGCATGTATTGTGAAATGGCTTCATCAACAGTCAATCCGCGCTCGTTTAACAGATTTTTATGCGAAGACAAATTTGGATCATCAATTAAACCGCGGCAGCCGGTACATCCATCATTATAGGTAGGGCAGATTGCCTTACAACCTGCCCTTGTAACCGGCCCCATACAGACCATGCCTTTTTCGAATAGACAGACATTCTCCCTCATCTGACATTCTACACACACCGGATAATCAGGAATACGGGGCTTTTTCCCTAACAATATTGCCTTGGTTACTTCAATGAATTCATCTTTGTCTATAGGACATCCTTGTATCCAGTAATCGACCTTAATTACAGATTCAATCGGTCTTGCCGGGATAGTATCATAATTACTTGCCATTTTACCATAAACAATGTCTTGCACCTTTTCCATTTCAAACTGATTTTTCAGGCAATTAACACCACCAATGGTAGCACATGCGCCTAATGCTATTATGATGCCAGCTGTATCTCGTATTTTCTTAATGCTTTCTATTTCAGACGTCCTCGTGATACTGCCTTCGACAAATGCAATATCATAGTCCTCGCTTTTCTCACTCATCGCTTCTCTGAAAGAGACAATGTCTATTAAATTGACGAGTTCAAGAAGCTGCTCCTCTATGGTAAGTACCACCAATTGACAGCCTTCACAACTTGAAAACGAAAAAAAAGCGACTCTTGGTTTTGTCATATGGCCTCCGAAAGAAATTTTAATTTATGGTAGCTGAATTCAGGCCCTTCCAGGCAGACATATACTCCGTTTATCTGACAGTGACCGCATTTTCCTACACCACACTTCATACGCCTTTCCAATGACATTATTATATTGTTCTCGGCTACTTGTTTCATTTGAAGTTCAAGCAGAACGTATTTATACATTATCGGAGGTCCTACAACAATCGCATAGGTATTAGATGGATCCAGATCTAAAGGAGGAATGAGCCTTGTGATAACTCCTGATTTGCCGGACCAGCTATCATCAGGCTTATCAACCGTAATACCTATTTCTAAATCTTTTCTTTTTCCCCATATTTCAAGTTCATCTGAAAACAAGATCTCTCCGGGATTCTTCGCACCATAAAGAATAGTTATCTTTGCAAAGTCATCTCTTGTCTCAAGGACATAATTGATCAGTGACCGCAACGGCGCCAGACCTAATCCGCCGGCTATAAATAAACTGTTCTTCCCCTTCATTTTTTCTACCGGGAAACCATTCCCCAGCGGACCTCTAATACCGATGTATGAACCGGCTTCTAATTTATGAAGAGCAGATGTAACGTCTCCAACTTTTCTAACACATAAACCAATTTTATCTTTGTTAAAAGGAGAGGATGATATTGATATAGGAGCTTCTCCTATACCAAAGATAGAAATCTGAATAAATTGACCAGGGATAAATTTGAATTCCCGTGGCTTCTTTAGCTTAAGCTCAATATATTTTTCCATGTCAGTAAGCTGTTGTGTGCTTACGACCTCGGCAACTTCCGGTAAAAAAATAGAATCGTCATTTTTTTTGTGATTCAACATATATAATGTACTTTGAGATGAGCAATACTAAGAAATAAGATAACTATTCAGCATAATTTATTTCTCACGCAAAGCCGCGAAGAACGCAAGAAAAAGCAAAGACAAGATAGACGTAGACGTTTGGTCCCCGCCTGAATGACGAGTCGGGCTGGTGCTTCACTTGACCCAACCTACCAGTTGCTTTTGTAGGATGGGTCAAGCGGAGCGGACCCATCTATAATCTTACATGATAAATGAAAGTACAAAGTTGTCAATATCAAATGTCTACGATTTAATCAAAACGTGGTTCAAATTCAGGAGTTGGGCGGCCATCCTTCCAGTAGGGTGAGATCGAGCGGAGGGTTTCGATTACTGGAGGGAGTTTCTCTATAACATAGTCCACCTCTTCCATTGTGTTGTAGCGGCTGAGAGAAAACCTTATGGAGCCATGAGCCGCAGTAAATGGCACTCCCATTGCCCTTAAGACATGAGATGGTTCTAAAGATCCAGAGGTGCAGGCTGAGCCGGAAGATGCAGCTATGTCAAGTTCATTAAGGAGAAGGAGTATTCCCTCTCCCTCTATAAACTCAAAGCTGATATTAGTTGTATTAGGAAGTCTGTTATTCATGTCACCATTCAGTATAGTTCTTGGAACTCTCTTAAGAATTTCTCCTTCCAGTCTGTCTCTCATCTCTTTGACTCTCGTGTTCTCCTCATCGATATGGGTTTGAGCAATCTCCGCTGCCTTTCCAAATCCAATAATAGATGTGACATTCTCAGTTCCGGACCTTCGGTTTCTCTCCTGATGACCGCCTCTTAGAAATGGACGAAACCTCGTCCCTCTCCTCAGATAAAATGCCCCAACTCCTTTCGGAGCATGGAGCTTGTGTCCCGATATGGACAGCATGTCTATCGCGCTGTTATTCATATTTATCGGGATCTTTCCTGCTGCCTGGACAGCATCGGTATGGAAAAGAACTCCTCTTTGCTTTGCCATTTGTGCCATCTTCTCTACAGGAAAGATGACGCCTGTTTCGTTATTTGCCGTCATAACAGTAACGAGGGCGATGTCTTCATTAAGGCAACGACCATATTCGTTCAGGTCAAGGTTGCCGTATTTATCCACTTTAAGCTGTATGACTGCAATACCCTGTTTTTCAAGATGTGGTGCCAATGACATGATTGCCGGATGCTCAACCCTGGTTGTAATAATCTCTTTTCTTTCCGGATAGGCCTGAAGGGCCGAAAAGACAGCTGTGCTGTCACTCTCTGTACCACAGCTGGTAAATATTATTTCAGTAGTGTGTTCAGCGCCAATTAACCGGGCAATCCTTTCCCTGGCTTCTTCAATCTTTTTTCCCACCTGTCCGCCAAAGGTATGCATACTGGATGGATTTCCGTATAAGCTGGTAAAATATGGTTTCATCTCTTCGAATACCGCCTCATCCACCTTTGTCGTAGCATTGTTATCCATGTATATAACTTTATTCATAGAAAGGACTCCTCATTGTTGTTTAAACTTTAGTCACTTTAGTTCACTTCAAACTTCCTGCCCGAACTGATTGGCTCGCCGCAGCGAGTCTGCCTAAGGCATGACAGGCGGGTAGGCACTTTATTAATCACTCTGTAGATGTACCACTATGTCCGGTGAGACCATTTCTCTCAATTTACCTTCTATGCTCCCTGTTGTATAGGTTGCACTGCTACATGCGGCACACTGCCCCCTTAGAGCTATGAAGACCTCATTGCCGGCTATGTCTATAAGCTCAAGATCTCCGCCGTCCTGCACCAGGGTTGGTCTTATCTCCTTCTCTATAGTCTCTGTAATAAGGGCAATCCTCTGGAGGTTTGTCATAGCCGGTTTATGCTTCGGAGCCTCTTCTCCGACATGAAGATACTTTCCTTTTTCCTTCCACACTTTTTCTATTATCTCTTCTATAGCCGGATGGCAAGACTGGCATCCGCCCCCTGCTTTGGTATAGTTTGTTACTTCCTCCACAGTTTTCAAGCTGTTTTCCTGAACGACCTTTTTGATAAACCCTTCATAGATGCCAAAGCACTTGCAGACAAGGGAGCCCTCATCCTCTTTAAGCTGCTTCAGATCAATGCCACGATAATTAGCTATGGCAGCCTCAAGGGCTTCTTTTCCCATTACCGAGCAGTGCATCTTCTCTTTAGGCAGCCCTCCGAGATAATCTGCTATATCCTGGTTAGTTATCTTTTCCGCCTCTTTTACTGTTTTTCCTATTATCATCTCGGTTAGAGCCGAGGATGATGCTATCGCGCTGCCACACCCAAAGGTCTGGAATTTGGCATCCAGGATCTTCTCTGTTCCAGCTTCAACCTTTAACATCAGTTTAAGAGCATCTCCACAAGTAATTGAGCCTACTTCTGCAACAGCATCGGCATTCTCAATAACCCCTACATTCTTAGGATTCATAAAATATTCTTTTACTTTATCGGTATAGTCCCACATAATCTTTCCTCTAAAAAATAAGATAAGTTAACTACAATTCTAAGGAGTGATAAACAAAAATGCAAGTCGATTGTGCGTGTACAATCCAGAGGCAATTATCTTCATGTGAAAAGTTCGTGTCGTTACACGAATCATATAATATTAAAACTTGCTTAAGTGACGATTGAATTCTATTATTAGAAATGGCCGAGCGATACTTAATTGTATGTAAATTTGTATAGGTAATGAAGAAGGGTATCTGGTTTTAAATGAAGGACAAAAGCAAAAAGGAATATAATACCGGCAGAGAAGATTTAGACAAAATTATTGCTGATTTGGCAAAGGTATCTCATTCCGGTAATAATGCAGGTTTAATCGAAGAGATGCTGACAACTGTTGTAAAACTTGGTCTGGAGAATGAGGATCGTGGTGATCTGAAATTAATAAATATGGCGTTGAAAGAACTGCGTTACGCGTCAAAGATATTCACTCCATACAGGAACTACAGAAAGGTGGTAATTTTTGGTTCTGCGAGATCCAGGAAAGATTCAGAAGAATACAAAATGACGGTAAAGCTGTCAGAGCTGATTGTTAAAAATGGATTTAAGATCATCACGGGTGGAGGGCCGGGAATTATGGAAGCCGGTAATAAAGGGGCTGGTAGAGAGGATAGCTTCAGTCTGAATATCAAGCTTCCTTTTGAACAGCAGTACAACCCATACACCGCCGGTGATAAGAAATCTATCAGTTTTAAGTACTTTTTTAACAGAAAACTATTTTTCCTTAAAGAGTCTGACGCAACGGTAGTCTTCCCGGGAGGTTTTGGTACTTTAGATGAATGCTTTGAGTCTCTCACATTAGTTCAGACTGGCAAAAGTAAGCCACGTCCAATCATATTAATAGATCCTCCTCATTCGCAGTATTGGAACCGCTTGATAAATTTTGTAACAGGAGAATTGTCAGAAAGGGGTTTTATTTCGCGTAATGATTTAAGTCTACTTATACGTGCTAATTCTATTGAGAAGGTGGCTGATGAAATACTTCAATTTTACCGGGTCTATCATTCAATTCGATACGTTGGGGACAAGACAGTTCTCAGATTAAATAAAACTTTGAGTAGTGAAGATATTAATAAGCTTAACAATAAATATCGCCATATCCTCCGATCAGGCAAGATAGAGACATCCGGCTCTCTACCTGCAGAGCAGAAAAGTGAAGAGTTTTTAGATTTACCGAGATTAGTAATGGATTTTGATCGGCATAACTTCGGTGAATTTCATGAAATGTTACGGTTTTTGAATACGTTAGTCCCAAATTAAAAAAATATTTAATATGGTCAGATTGATTTGACCATATAGGGGCTTATGGTACAATTATCAACACTAATGAAGAGCTTAGATTTTTGTATTCTAACAAAAATACATTTATATTGCGGAGGTTAAGATTATGGGAATATGTAAATATGAAGGCAATGATATTGAAAAAGCTCGGCAGTATCTCAGAGAACAAAACACCTCTGGAATTAGCAGATTTGCCGGATCCTGTACCCGGAGAGGCAGAGATTTTGGTCAGAGTCTCAGCATGCGGTGTATGCCATACCGAATTGGATGAAATTGAGGGAAGAACGCCACCACCGAATTTGCCTGTAATTCCGGGACATCAGGTTGTTGGAATAGTCGAACAAATCGGTGGAAAGGCTGGGACCTTTGCTATTGGTGACAGAGTTGGAGTAGGATGGATTCACTCATCATGTGGAAGATGTAAGTTCTGCCTGGAAGGTAATGAGAACCTATGCCATGAATTCAAGGCCACCGGAAGGGATGTAAACGGAGGATACGCACAATACATGACCGTAACGGACCGTTTTGCATTCAGGATTCCTGATACATTTTCTTTTTCAGAAGCGGCTCCTCTTTTATGTGCCGGCGCTATCGGCTACCGATCGCTTGAGTTGTCTGGCCTTAAAGATGGCCAGAACCTCGGGCTTACCGGATTTGGGGCCTCGGCTCACCTGGTGTTACAGATGGTCAGACATAGATTTGCTAAATCTAAAATCTATGTATTCGCCAGGAGTGAAGGTGAAAGAGAGTTTGCCAGGGAGCTTGGCGCTGTGTGGACAGGTGCTACTGAAGAGGATTCTCCGGAAAAGCTGGATTGTATTATCGATACTACTCCTGTATGGAAACCTGTTCTTGAAGCGTTAAGGAATCTT
>JANLHC010000132.1 GCA_024654465.1 Candidatus Scalindua sp. | reverse complement strand
GCCAAAGTATGATATTGAAGAGCTTATCTATTCCAAAGTTAAGGAAAACAGTAATATTTCGGCAAATAACCCTGAAGCCATTAACCTTGCCGTTGCTGAAAATACTATGAAGCAATATGCTCTCCAGGAGGTCTATTCTAAAGAGGTCGCAGACGCTCATACTTCCGGGATGGTTCATATTCATGACCTTGGTTACCCGACCAGGGTGTATTGTTCGTCCCACTCTCTTGAGTACCTGAAAAAATATGGGCTGTCGTTGGAGAACTTAGACACAGCTTCTGCTCCGGCTAAACATGCCCGGACACTTACGGGCCATTTAAATACATTCCTTGCCTCTATGCAGGCTTATTATGCAGGCGCCCTGGGGATTGGTTATGTCAATATAATGTATGCTCCATATGTGGAGCATATGAGTGATGAAGAAATGAAGCAGGAGGCTCAGCACTTAATTTTCAGCGGTTCACAGAGTGCATTTTCTCGTGGGGGGCAGACACTGTTCCTGGATTTTAACATACACACAGGGGTTCCAAATTATCTGAAGAAGATTGAGGCCGTAGGTCCTGGGGGAAAGTATACGGGCAGAACGTATGGAGATTATGAATTGGCTTCACAGAGGTTTACAAAGGCATTGCTTGATGTCTGGCGTAATGGTGATTGCCATGGTCATGTGTTTGCCTTTCCTAAATGTGATTTCCATATAAGTCAGGATACATACACAGATCCTAAACAATATGAACTTCTGGAATATGCCGCACAGATTGCCAGTGAAAACGGGGTACCATATTTCGTCTTTGATAGAGATGAAATAACATTGTCGGCATGTTGTCGATTACGTACGACTATTAGTGATAATTACATGATTGACCATCCTGAGAGCATGAGGTTTTGCGGATTTCAAAATATAACCGTAAGCCTTCCTCAGGCGGCTTACAGGGCTGGTAGAGGGAACCTTGACAAGCTTTACAAGGAAATTGACAAGGGCATGGACATTGCCATTAAAGCTCATTTCGAGAAGAAGAAATTTATTACCAGGTTGATGTCTTCTCCAAACATGCCGTTGTGGGAAATTGGTAAGATCGCCCATGATGGAAGGCCGTATGTAGATTTGGAAGCGGCGACATACATTGTCGGTATTATAGGGCTGAACGAATGTTTGCAGTTTATGATTGGTAAAGAATTGCACGAAGATGATGAAGCCCTTAAGCTTGGCTTGCGCATTATTTCTCATATGTATTTCAAGGTAAAGGAAGAGGGGAAAAAGCACAATCTGAAATTCTCCCTTGAAGAGTCACCTGCAGAAAGTGCAAGTAGAAGGCTCGCCAAGATTGATGTTCGAAATTACCCGGAAGCTGTAGACTTGGTTAAGGGTCATATGGAGAGAGACGAATTTTACTATACCAACAGCGTTCATCTGCGTCCTGACGCACCTGTGGATATGGTTAAGAGAATAGAGGTGCAGAGTATGTTCCATGGTATGATTGAATCAGGTGCTATAATACACGCATTTGTGGGAGAAGAGAGACCGCCGTCCTCCAGTATTATGAAGCTTGTTAAGAGGACTTTTGAGAATACACAGGCGGCACAGTTAACTATATCTCCTGAATTTACTATCTGTAACGAGTGTCATCGGGTTATCCCAAGGTTGGTAGATCAGTGTCCTCACTGTGACGTGTCAAATCTTTACAGTATAAAAAGGAGCGCTACATCTGACAAGGTTAATAATTGGGATCGGACGAAGATGCAGGAATTGGTCGATAGACACGAAGAGAAAGTTACTGCTTTAAATAAAAGTTGTAAATAAATGTTTAACAGAACTGATATTATTTTCCAGGTGATAAAATGTCGATAACGGTAAAGGGCTTTGTAGAGAGTAGCTTGATAGAGTGGGAAGGAAATATTGTCGCCATTCTTTTTCTTCCTCATTGTAATATGAGATGTCCTTACTGTCATGCTACCCATCTGGTCAAAAACCCTAATGAGCTTGAAAGTATACCGTTAGAGGCTATAGAGAAGAGTATCTGGAAGCACAAAGATTGGCTGGACGGGGTAGTCATTTCCGGAGGGGAACCTACATTCCATGATGATCTTGATGAACTTATCACAATATTCAAAAATATGGGCTTAAAGGTTAGGTTGGACACAAATGGTACAAATCCTGATAAAATAGAGGATTTGATACAGCGGGAGTTAATTGATTGTATCGCTATGGATATAAAAGCGCCTTTGAGAGATGGGAAATATAATGAAGTAGGTGGCGTTCTGTGTAGTCTGTCGGATCTCGAAAGAAGCATAAAGCTGATAATGGAAAGTGGGTTAGAGTATGAGTTTCGTACTACCGTTTGCCCGGCTTTCTTAACGAAAGCCGATGTTATCGAGATCGCGCAAAGTATAGCTGGTGCGAGTAGATATATTTTGCAATCCTTTCGTCCGACAAATTGTCTGGACACTACGATGTTTGACATCGTGCCGTATTCTGAAGATGAGATAAGGGATTTTGCTGAAAGTGCGCGGAGGTTTGTAAAAAACTGTTACGTTAGGGGTGAAGAAATGAAGGCATTGAGCTGTAATTAGTAACTCTTCGATTATTTTGGTCCTATTTTTGTCATAAGGAGGGCAGTATAATATGATAGTTAAAAAAGTTGTTCGTAAAAAGTGTGCGACAAAGAAGAGCCCAGCAAAAAAGACGACAGTTAAAAAAGCTGTAGTGAAGAAAACTGCACCTGAGAAGAAGGTTTGTGTAACAAAGAAGAAAGCTACGACTACTGCGAAAAAGAAAGCAGTTGTTAAGAAAAAAGCCGCAGTGAAGAAGACACCAGTAGCCAGAAAGAAAACCACTACAAAAAAGAAAGTCGCAACGGCAGGAAGGTAAAATAAGATTTTTCTGAACCGTGTGATGGATTGAAAGTAGATGGTTTTGTAAAATATTACATGCTAAAGGTTTTAAAAGTAGGTAAATGCAAAGTATTTTAATCTACATTTATTGGGCCAAATATTGAGAGAGTTTAATCGGGGCGTCTCTGTGAAGAGGCGCTCCTTTTTTATAGATCTAATAAGGATCTAACCTTGTAAACGGAGTGAACTAATCTATTATGCTGCTTAAAAAATTGGAATTATTTGGATTTAAGTCATTTGCGGATAAGACGTGCTTCGAGTTTGGAGAAGGTATTAACGGCATTGTGGGTCCTAACGGATGCGGAAAGAGCAATGTGGTTGATGCGTTTAAGTGGATTCTCGGGGAGCAACGTGCAAAATCACTTCGGGGTAATGAAATGTTAGATGTCGTTTTCAGCGGCACTAATTCACGAACCTCTATGGGATACGCGGAAGCATCACTGGTTTTTTTGAATGACAAAAATTTATTACCGGTAGAATATAATGAGGTCTGTATTACAAGACGTCTTTACGTAGCGGGAGAATCTGAGTATTTAATAAATAAGCAGCCATGTCGGTTAAAGGATATTAAGGAACTTTTTCTCGGTACAGGGGTAGGGGGAAGTTGTTACTCAATTATGGAGCAGGGAAAGATTGAATCTCTCTTACAGGTAAACGCACAGGAGAGGCGCTTTGTTTTCGAGGAAGCGGCCGGTATCAGCAAATACAAAACAAAAAAGAGAGAGACTATGTTAAAGCTGGAAAAGGTTGAACAAAACCTGCTCCGCGTAAACGATATAATTGAAGAGGTTCAGAAACAGCTCCGTTCAATAAAACTTCAAGCGGCAAAGGCTCGTAAATATAATGAACGAGTTGTTAGATTAAAAGAGCTAAGGATCAAGCTCTCCTTGAAAAAATACAAAATGTTTAAAGATAAAAGGGAGATTGCCCAGGAACAGATACAGCAGGAGGAGAGGCAGTGCCAGGAAGCACTTTCTATAATTGAGGAATTGAAAGGGGAAAGAGATAGTTTGCAAAGCAGCATAAACGAACTTGCCTCCAGCCTCGAAAAGTCTCTGCTCAATATGACCAGCCTGGCAGCAAAAATTACCAGTGCGCACGATAAGATAGGATTTAATCATAATGCTATAGAGGAACTGAATATACAGAAAGGCAAATACGAGAGATCTATTGATGTGCTTAAAGGCAAGATTGAATACGCGGAGAAGGGTATTTGTAATTTGAGTCTTGACCTGGAAAAGATACAATCAGATTTGACAGACGGAAACAGTGGTTTGTCAACTAAGGAGACAGCATTAAAACAGTATGTATATGAGTATGACGTCCTTCAGCAACATATCGAGGAGAATAAGAGACAGGTTATAGATATGCTGCATAGAGGTTCCAGCCTTCAAAATGAGGTAGGCAGCTTAAGCGCGGAAAGAGATACAATTGGCAACAGGAGGAGCAAATTACTGAAACGTCAGGAAGAGATATCGTCAGAACTGGAACGTATAGAATATGAGAGGCGTAACCTTACGGAACAAAGGGACAGAGTATTAGGTAAAATTGAAGGACTTGAGCGGTCTCTGATAGGTACTAACGAACAGATTAAGGTTTTAAATTCTGAAATTCAAACGGTTGGTGACAGTATAAATAGCCTGCAACAATTGCAGAGCCGTAAAGATTCCCGTCTGGAGACCCTTGAAGACCTTGAGAAACGTTTTGAAGGCGTGAGCTCAGGTGTGCAGGTAGTTTTAGAGGAGTCTGGAAAAGAAAATGGAATGATAGACGGGGTTTATGGAATGGTTGCGGATTTGATAAAAGTTGATACTGCATATGTACCCGCTATTGAAGCAGTTTTGGGTGATAGGGCACAGATAATTATTACTAACTCCATAAGAGAGGTGATTCAGGCATTTGATTTCTTAAAAGAACAGGATAAGGGGTATGTCAAATTCCTTCCTCTTGAAGATATAAGTGTGGAAGGTGTTCATGATTCTGTAGATTTAAATGTCCCGGGTATTGTCGGCAGAGCAGTTGATTTAGTAAAAAGTGAAGATCGTTTTAAAGCTCTGGTCGAATATATTTTCAGGGATACGATTGTCGTTGAAGACTTTGATACGGCATTGAGACTGTCAGGTGAAAAATGTGGAGCAAAATTCATAGTGACATTAAATGGAGAAGTAGTTGAGCCCGGTGGAACTATTCTTGTTGGTCAAGGTAATATGAAAATTGGGCTTATTTCCCGAAAGACTGAGCTTGAAAGCATCAAATTGGAACTTGCAAAGATTTTAGATGAGATTGAAACACGTTTAAGCGAAAGGGAGATTAAGGAAAGCGAGGTTGTACACCTGGTTCAAAATGCCGATGAGTTTAAGAGTGGAATAGATGCTGAAAATGTTATTAAGGTTTCTCAGGATAATAACCTCCAGAAAGAAGAGTTTAAAAATGTTGAACTTAACGATGAGAGGGATGTTAATGAGAGTGAAATACAGGAGATAAATGAACATATTGAAAGTATTAATCAGAGAGACGTAAACCTTAACAATGAGATTGCAACCTTAAATGATCAGCGCAAAGTTTTGGAAGACCAGGTTATAGTTTTAAATAATGACAGAGTCAAAAAGGAATCCAGTAAGGTTAACGTACAAAATGAAATAACAGAACTTAAGATCGTATTGGCACAAAAAGAAGAAAGAAAAGACAATGTCATCGCTTCTCTAGAGAAATTAAAAAAGGAACTGTACGAGAACAAAGAAGAGCTTACCTCTGCCTATAGCGAAATAAAGAATTGCCGGGAAAAAACGGTGGTAAGTGAAAACATGATTACCGATCTGAATAAAATGCTTGAAACCCTTCAGGTCGAAAAGGTTACATTAGAGGAAGAAAGTACAAGATTGAAGGAGGAGCAAAGCGTTTGTAGCGGACAACTGACCCAAAAAAGCAGGCAAGTAGATGAATATGATGAAGAATATAAAGGCCGTGAGCATGTAATAAATGAACTGAGGTTGAAGGAGAATGAGTTCAAAATAAAAATTACAGATCTGGAAGAAAGAATACACGATGATTATCAAGTTGAACTTGCTGAGTTTGCTATGGAGCATGGAGAAGAAGATACCGAGTCCCTGGATTGGGAGAATGTATCCCGGGAGATTGATGAGCTAAGGGGCAAAGTTGATAAAATGGGTAATGTGAACTTAGAGGCCATTCATGAGCAGACAGAGCTTGAGGAGAGAGAGGCGCATCTTTCAGCCCAGATGGAAGACCTGCAGACGTCTGAAAAGGCTTTGCAGGACATTATAAACAAGATAAACATTACAAGCCGGGAGTTATTTGAACAGACATTCCAGGAAATAAGGAGCCACTTTCACGAACTATTTAGAAAGTTGTTTGGTGGCGGCAGGGCAGACATTCTTCTGGAGGAGGGTGTTGATATCCTGGATGCGGGTATAGACATAATTGCTCAACCACCCGGAAAAGATCTTAAATCGATTATGCTTTTTTCAGGTGGTGAAAAAGTGATGACGACCATTGCTCTCTTATTTGCAATCTTTCAATCCAAACCGAGTCCATTCTGCATACTTGATGAGGTTGATGCTGCTCTCGACGAGAATAACGTTAAGCGTTTTATTCAGATACTCAAGGAATTTGCAATAGATTCTCAATTTGTTGTTATAACACACAATAAGCTGACGATGAGTGTTGCAGATGTGCTTTATGGGGTTACCATGGAGGAGGCGGGAGTATCAAAGAAGATATCCGTTAAGTTTGAAGAAGTAGAGAGACAGGTGGCATGAGTGAAAGATGCATCCAACTTGAATTATAATG
>JANLHC010000131.1 GCA_024654465.1 Candidatus Scalindua sp. | reverse complement strand
CATAAGCGATATAGATGAGCGTGTTACAAAAATTAAAGGTAATATTGTGCTCTTAAGAAATAAATTGAAAGAAGCCAATTAATATTCCAGTGCCCTTTGATTACTATTCCGAAAACTCACCCACAAAATCACTTAAGCTGAAAAAAATAGCTGTTTTTTAATAATCCATTCAATAGATTCTACCGCTTCCATTCTCTGCTTATCACGTCTTTCTCCAAAAATATTGACATAGTTCTACCAGATTTCCAAATTTTTAGTTAAAGACTATTGTAAAAGTGTCGATAATACTAAGAACAGAAGTGTTTTTCTAAACTGATTTATTTCCTAAAGTTTTTTTCTGTATATCCGATACTAGAAGTATGTTGTTTTATAAAAAAATAGTTTGATAAAAGGAGTTTCAATATGAAAATCAATAGAATTCTCCCTCACTTTTTTACAACTGATATTCGTGATGAGGAAGTAACCCAAAAATACGAGAAGTCATTTGAAGAAATTCTCCGGGAAGAACAAGAAAAACTCATGCGGTTAATATCAGAGGCGGAGAATACGGAAAATATAGAACAGTTTTACCATCAACATAATTCGAGAATGATTGATGATCTGTTCTTGGAAGATTAGTTTTTCGCAGCATTACACAGTATACATTTATCTTCATCTGCAATAAATAATTTGGATTTGAATAATGAATTGTCACTGCTTGATAAGTTTTTGGCTGGCTGCGAAGAAAAGTTGACATTGTGTTTTCTCCCTTTTCCCTGAATTCCAGACAATCACATCTTCTAAAGCAGTCTCTTTAAAACATACTACCACACTGAAACCGCGTAAATGAATTTACATTAAATTCACTCCTTCATTCAGTAAACCATAACCCTATTCATCCTGATACATTGTTTTTCTCATCGCGCTAGCCTGGTCCAGTTAGATTCTTCATTTTGCATCTCCACATTCAGAAGAACATTTCCACCCAGCTATCAGACCGGTAAGCCTAATAATGGCTAAGTAACAATTAATTTATACTTGAAATAGGTATAAAATGGATGTATCTTTTTATGTTATCGGAATTTAACAAATTTAAACATAGGAGCAGTTTTTGGTTAAATCTAAAGTTATACTCATTTTAATTATAGTATTTTCTATTTTCGGGTGTGTCCTTATAGGTGGATACGTAACTCTGAAAATTTTTACATCAGACAAGGCAATTAAAACAAAGATCACGAGTGCGTTAGAAGATTATACTGGCGGCAAGTTACTCATCGGGAATGCGCATTTTGACTTCTCCAGAGGAATTACTTTAAATGATATCAAGTTTGAAGGAAAGGATCCTGAAGAATTACGTATCGAGGTCAAAAGGATTATTGTCAGATATGAACCACTGGCTCTATTAAGAGGAGAGATGTTGATCAGTAGTATCATGATTTTTTCTCCAGAATTATTTTTACTCAAACAAAAGGGCGCAATATGGGGATTTCTCAACGGTGTTAAGGCATATCTGGATCATGCAAATATTAAATATCCAACAGAACAGTTGAGAGATGGGGTCATTGTCAAGTCTGCTAACGTTCACGTATTTGACGAGTCAATATTCAGAGAAGGTGTTTTAAATATCGAAAATGTGGATTTGTTTGGTCAGCATTTTGGAGGTTCTTTAAGAGATATACATATCAAAGGTATTATCCATGATGGGTTTTGGAATGGGTTAGAGCTAAGTGTTGATACTAATCTTGTAACACCGGAACTGAGGTTAGTCGCCCAGACCAGGGATAAGGCGATGACTGAAGAACTTATGAAGGAAATACCCGTAATAGGAGAAAAGTTCTGGAAGGCATATTCGCCTTTAGGAAAGTTTGACTTCACTTGTACTCTTGATTTCAACAACAAGAATAACGAGAGAATGATAGATTATTTACTGGAACTTGATATTGTTGATGGAGATGCGACATATATAAAATGGCCGTTTTTGATAAAACATATTAACGGTAAATTTGAATATTCCAAAAAGGGTGTGTTTTTAAAGAGCATTGAGGGTGACGTTCAAAATGAGGAAAGGCAGTCTCATGGGGCGATTGATGCCTTCTTTGGTGTTGGTAATGCAAAGAATAGAATAAATTTGAATATTCCAAACTTTAACATTACAAAAAAACTCATGAAAATGATCCCTGATGGAGAAAAGGTATGGAATGATTATAAACCGAGAGGAAATATAGACTTAACAATAAAATACGAAAGTAACGAGGATAAATCAGTTACTGATTATCAAGCTCAGGCAATTTGCAATGGTATAAAAGCAAGACACCCCAGTTTCCCTTGCGATATATCTAACATCATTGGGCTCATTAAAACGGATGGTGAAAAAATATGTATCGAGAATATGAGCGGATACCTTCAGAATGGATCCCGTACTAGCCTTACTACGTTTGATGGAGTAGTAAACTTAAAAAGCAAAGAGAAGAGATTTGTGGTTTCAATTCAGAATCTGGATTTGACAGAAGAAATAATTAAGAGTATTCCAAAGAAAGGTGAAGAAATATGGTCTCAGAATAAGCCTACAGGGGAGGTTGATTTAACGATTGAGTATACCGGGCATGAAGATAGCAGTAAGGATGAATACTTAGTTACCGCTGACTGCAAGGGCAATGGATATTCACCTACGGTATTACCTGTTAAGGTATCAGACGTTGTAGGCAGGGTAATGATCGATAAGAATAATATCCGGTTTAAAAGCTTGCGAGGATATGTTGTTGCTGGTAACCAACTTTCACATGTTACCGGCAATGGTATTATGAGCTTGAGGAATAAAAACAAGCAAGTTTTATACGATGTTACTGATTTAAGAGTTACTGAAGATATATTGGATAAATTTTCCGAACTACTCAAAACCGAAAAGATTAAAATAAAACCTGCGGGACGTGTAGATGTAATCATAGAAGATGAAATTAATGATGTGAAGAGTGTTGACAGACGTTCAATCACTGTGAACGTCAAAGGTTGCGAATTTGGATTTACCAACTTTCCTTTTCGCATATCAGACATAGACGGCAGAATAAATATTGAAAATGGACAACTGACAAGCAGGAAATTTAATGGAGTATGCAATGGGGGCAGGGTTAACGGTTCGGTCAAGATAGATAAAGCATCACCAAAAGGAGAATATTCGGGGACGCTCAATTTCGATAAGGTATCTTTACATGAAACGTTGGGGGACTTTGTAAAAGTGCCGCAAAATTTGACGGGGGAGTGTGATGGGGATATTGAGTTTCAAGGTGAAGGTGACGATCTTAGCAGCTTTACTGCCAAAGGAAGTGCTAAATTAAGAGAAGGTTACCTTTCTGAGATTCCTGTAGTATTGAGCATTTTAAAACTCTTGAGTGTATCCTTGCCAAAAAAAGAGGCATTTCATACCGCAAATCTAAAATATTCAATAAAAGATAAAATCGTGCATGTAGAAGAATTAGAGGTGTTGAGTAATGCGATTGAATTGGGCTGTGTAGGAACGATAAGTTTTGATGGAAATATTGATTTGACTGTAGTTGCGGGTTTAAGCAAAGAAACTTTTTCTCAGATACCATTCGTTGGTGGGTTAATGGATTTTGTAGTTGGCGGTGTCAGAAAAAAACTGACAACGGTAAAACTAACAGGAACACTCTCAAAGCCAGAGAGCAAAATGATTGGGCTAAAACCGGTCACTGATTCTGTAAAAAGAATTATTGATGTACTTGTGCGTCCTAAAGCAAATGGAAATGTGGAGGTGAAAGTGGAGGCGACTGATGAGGTGAGTAAAGAGCCGGGTATTTAAGTATTGAGAAATGCATTTAACGTTATATATGCCCCCTGTTGATGTAACCAGGATGCAGTCAAAAATTTGATGTGTACTAGTCTATGAATAGTGTATAATGATCTCTTTTAAAAACTTAAGAAAAATTTAAGCCTTTTGTTATTTAGGCAAAGGGCTGAGGCGAAACAATGGACCAACAAAAAAAAGAACCTACAAAGAAACAGTTTAACTTTCAGATATGGTATGTTCTCATCGCGGCCTTTATCTTTATGAGTCTGTCATCATACCTGTTTAACCCCGCAGGCGGAAATATATCTTATAGCGAATTTAAGAGCCTGGTTAAAGATGGCAGGGTTGAATCATGCCAGATTACATCCAGTCTTGTAAAGGGAACTCTCCGGTCAGAAGACTTGAGGTCGGGGAAGAAGCAAACTTTTGTTACCGCGAGAGTTGACGATCCTGATCTTGTTAAAGAGCTTGAAGCTCATGGTATCCAATACGCAGGGAACTACGAAAATACATGGTTGCAGCAGTTCTTATTTACGTGGATTTTACCTATAGGTATTTTCTTTCTCGTATGGCGATTTGTCTTCAAGAAAATGGGAGGAGCAACCGGCAGTATAATGTCATTCGGAAAGAGTAAAGGAAAAATATATGCCCAGGAAGATTTGAAATTTTCCTTTGACGATGTTGCCGGTATAGACGAAGCGAAGGAGGAATTGCAGGAAGTAGTCGAATTCCTTAAAACACCTCATAAATTTACAAATTTAGGGGGGAGAATTCCTAAAGGCGTACTCCTGGTTGGTGTTCCGGGGACTGGCAAAACGCTTCTGGCAAAGGCGGTTGCAGGAGAGGCGAAAGTGCCATTTTTCAGTATCAGTGGCTCTGAATTTGTCGAGATGTTTGTAGGTGTTGGAGCCTCCAGGGTAAGAGACATGTTTGGGCAGGCAGCTCAAAAGGCGCCGTGTATAATCTTTATTGACGAGCTTGACGCGATAGGGAAGACAAGAGGTTCAAACCCTATTGGTGGACATGACGAAAGAGAGCAAACACTGAATCAGCTGCTTGTAGAGATGGATGGTTTTGGCGCTAATGCTGGCGTAATAATTATGAGTGCCACCAACCGACCGGAAACACTTGATCCTGCCTTGCTCAGGCCTGGACGATTTGATAGACAGGTTGTTGTTGATAGACCGGATTTGCATGGTAGAGAGGCAATATTAGTAATTCATTCAAAAGGTGTAAAACTTGACAAGGACGTAAACCTTAAATCTATTGCTGCAATGACGCCTGGGTTTGTCGGAGCTGATTTGGCAAACATAATAAACGAGGCCGCATTGCTGGCAGCCAGACGCAGCAAGGAAACAGTTAGTATGAGTGAAATTGAAGAAGCTATAGAGAGAGTTATGGCCGGGCTTGAGAAGAAGAAAAGAATAATAAACAAGAAGGAAAAAGAAATTGTGGCTTATCATGAATGCGGGCACGCACTGGTGGCGTCATTCATGACCACTACAGACAAGGTAAAGAAAATTTCGATAGTACCAAGAGGCATTGCCGCATTAGGTTATACCCTTCAGCTACCCACTGAAGATAGATATTTGATGACCAAGGTCGAATTGATAGAACGTATCTGTGTCTTTCTAGGTGGCAGGATTGCAGAGGAAATAATCTTTAATGATGTATCGACAGGGGCGCAGAATGACCTTGAGAAAGCATCAGACATGGCAAGGAGAATGGTAAAATATTATGGAATGAGTGACAAAATGGGAATTGTTGCGTTTGAGCCGGAAAATAAATCTGCTTTCCTGGGTTATGGTATGGGAGGCAATAAAGAATATAGTGAAGAAACTGCAAGAGAAATAGACATAGAGGTTAAGAAGATTATTGATGATACTTACATAAAAGCTAAAGAAATACTAGAGAACAAGAAGCCAATGCTTATTAGACTGGCAAAAGTACTGATGGAAAAAGAGGTCATAGAAGGGGATGAGTTAATTGCCTTTCTCGATAATGAAAAAAATGGAAAGACTAGTGAAACTAACGTTAACTAATATACTGTTTCTACTAAGACACGGCCGGTATTATCTCCTGATAATAACTATACTTTTTCTTTCAAGTTCATTTCCCCATGAAAGCCTTGCAAATAAAACCCTTTCAGATACTTTCGTTTCTATAGTAAAGAGTACAAAAGCTTCCGTAGTTAACATTCGTACAACCAAGATATTAAAGAATAATATACAAAACAGAGGTTTCAGGATAAAAGATCAGGGTTCAGGTGTAGTCTATAACAAGAATGGCTTCATCGTTACAAACAAACATGTGATAAAGAATGCAGGTGAAATTATCGTCAGGCTGTATGATGAGAGTGAGTATAAGGCAGAAATTGTTGGTACAGATGAAAGGTCAGATATAGCAGTGTTAAGAATTGATGCTGAGAACTTGATACCGGCCAGATTTGGTAACTCAGATTCCATGGAATTAGGGGAGATTGTTTTGGCGATTGGTAATCCTGTTGGACTGGGACAGACAGTTACAAGCGGCATAATCAGCGCGAAGGGGACATCTAACTTACAGATTACTGGATTTGAAGATTTTGTACAAACGGATGCGACCATTAATCCGGATAGTTACGGTGGTCCACTTGTAAACATGAATGGAGAAGTAGTAGGCATAAGCACTCTTCCGCCTGAACAAACAGCCGGTTATTTTGGAATAAGCCTTGCTATCCCAATAAATGTGGTTCACAAAATAGCTGGAGATCTGATTAAACATGGAAGGATTATCAGAGGCTGGTTAGGTGTTACAGCCCAACCTGTTACCAGAGAATTACAAAAAGCTCTCGGACTTAAGAACGATCTGGGTGCTCTGGTAAGTGATATAGAACCGGGCTCATCAGCCGCAAATGCAGGTGTTAAGAGTGGTGACGTGATAATTAAATATAATGGCAAAAAGATTAAAAATATTCTTCATCTTAGAAGCCTTGTTAAAGGAACTGAAATCAACAAGGAAGTGGAAATGACCGTATTAAGAGACGGTAGGGAATTGATACTTAATACCGCTATCTTGGAGATAAAAAAATCTGACGCGAAAAGTAAAAATGATTTGTTTCGAAATCTGGGGCTGGCCGTGCAAAACCTAACCGGTAAACTATCCATAAATTTAGGATATAAAGACGAAAAGGGTGTAATAATAACTAACGTACAGCAGGGAAGCCCCGCATCTAAGGCGGGATTAACTACAGGCGATCTTATCGTAGAGATTCAACACAAACCTGTTACAAGTAGTGATGAACTTTATCAGGCAATCTTGAAGATTCAAAATGAAGAGGATATACTGATGTTCATTAAACGTCCAGACAAAGCGTCTAAATTTATTATTCTAAAGCAAGAGAAAGATGTTTGATTTAAGTTGGTCCTTCGCCACCCTACAGTCGTAATAATAGTACATCATTCACATAATAGATGGAACCATTGGAAAAGAAATCTCCTGATGAAGTTAAGAGAATAGTAGAGGCTGTTTTATTTGCTGTTCAAGAGCCTATTTCCGCACGCAAGCTGAGTGATATCGTTGGCGATACTGATGCTAAAGAAATCCAGGAAGTAATTAGGCAATTACGGGAGGAATATGACACTCACGATCGAGTCTTTCAGATTGAAGAAATTGCAAACGGATTTCAATTGCTCTCTCGTCCTGAATACCATGAATGGATATCTAAAATACGTAAAAAGAGTGGCGAAAACAAACTCTCACAACAGGCTCTGGAAACCCTGGCAATCATCGCATACAAACAACCTATCATACGTGCAGACATTGAAGCAATCAGGGGTGTTCAATCCGGCCAGATGATTAGAACACTAATTGAAAGAGGTCTTGTACGGATTACCGGTCGTGATGAGGTACTGGGACGTCCCCTCCTGTATGGAACCACCACAAAGTTCTTGGACCATTTCGGTCTGAAATCAACTAAAGACCTTCCTAAGGTAGAAGATCTGGAAATGTCGTAAGAAGTAATCCTGGTCTTGCAGCAGGGTGGATTAAGCAGTAGCGAATCCACCTTCAATTCTGAATGACGTATTTAAACATGTCTTAACAAATCTCAAGCTGAAGGATCCCATGATGCCATGTGTTTGAGTAATTTCCATCTCCTCATGATGTTTGCTTTTGCCTGTTTCATCAGCTCTTCTGCGGCTTCCGGATCAGAGGCCCTTAGTGCCTTGTAACGGTTCTCACGATA
>JANLHC010000129.1 GCA_024654465.1 Candidatus Scalindua sp. | reverse complement strand
CCGACAATTTGTTCACAGGCAGGATTGAACAGTATTATTCTTCTATCCTTATCAAACATAAATACACCATCATCCAGGTATTGTAATGCAATTTCTTCTATATTTTTATTGTTTATGATAACGTTATTCATATTAGTCCTTGAATGCAAACTTTTAAGACGACTAAACAAGAAAATTATAATCTTCCTAAATTTCCGAGAGCTGGGATGATTGATCTAACGATCGAGAGGAATTCAGCATTTTTGCAAATCAATAAATTTGTCTTAACCCGGTTATAATAGGATTCATTATGAGAAAAGACCGGATTTCAAAAACTCCCGGTTCATACGGGCGATGTTTATAATGGAAATCTCTTTTGGGCACTCTGCCTCACACTCTTTTTCATTTGCACAGTTTCCAAACCCCAGTTTATCCATCTTGCCTACCATAGCAAGCGCCCGTTTCTTTGCCTCAGGATGTCCCTGAGGAAGCATGGCAAACTGAGAGATCTTGGAACCCGTAAAAAGCATAGCAGATGCATTGGGACATGCTGCTGCGCAGGCTCCACACCCAATGCATTCTGCGGCATCCATCGCTTTTTCAGCTACCTCCTGAGGTACCGGTATAACGTTTCCATCAGGTGCTCCACCGGTATTAACCGATATGTATCCACCCGCTTGAATAATCTTATCCAACGCACTTCTGTCTACAACAAGATCCTTAACAACCTTAAAGGCCCTTGCTCGCCACGGTTCAATCACCACTGTGTCGCCGTTTGAAAAATGGCGCATATGTAACTGGCAAAGAGTCGTTCCCTTTTCAGGACCATGAGCACGACCATTTACCATGGCACCACACGCGCCACAAATACCTTCCCGGCAATTATGATCAAAAGCAATTGGGTCTTTACCTGAAAGAATTATTTCCTCATTAACAACATCAAGCATTTCAAGAAAAGACATATCTTTAGATATATTTTCTGCGTTGAATGACTCTAACCTGCCCTTTGAATCCCGCGTTTTCTGACGCCAGACTTTTAATTTGAGATTGATGCATTTTTCTCCGCTTATCTGTTTCACTTATAGCTCCTTTGAGTCAACTCAACATTCTCAAACGTCAGGGGTTCTTTGTTTAATTTTGGTTTACGGCTATCACCTCGAAATTCCCAGGCAGAAACGTGGCAGAAATGTTTGTCATCACGTAGAGCCTCATGTTCATCTGTCTGATAAGCCTCATTAAAGTGCCCGCCACAGGACTCTTGCCTTTCAAGCGTATCTATAACCATGAGTTCACCAAATTCCAGAAAATCTGCAACCCTCCAGGCTCTTTCAAGGCTCTGGTTGAAATCTTGTTCAAAACCTCCCACTAAAACATTTTCCCAATACTCAGCACGGAGTTCTTTGATAAGTTTTTTTGCCTTTTTAAGGCCATTATTATTTCTTGACATACCACAATATTCCCAGAGAATACTCCCAAGTTCGCGTTGAAAATTGTCCACTGTTCTCTTGCCTTCTATAGAAATGAGTTTCTTTATGCGTGCTTCAACTTCCAGATAAGACATATTGAATTCTTTATGATCTTCATCAATTTTCCCGGGAGAAGCCTCTGCTAGATAATTGCCAATCGTATAAGGTATAATAAAATATCCGTCTGCAAGACCCTGCATCAAAGCGCTTGCCCCAAGACGGTTCGACCCATGATCCGAGAAATTTGCCTCTCCCAGTACAAAGAGACCAGATATAGTGCTCATCAGGTTATAATCCACCCAGAGCCCCCCCATTGTATAATGAACAGCAGGATATATCTTCATTGGAGTCTCGTAAGGATTTTGCGCCACTATCTTCTCATACATCGCAAAAAGATTCCCGTATTTTCTGGCAATAGCATCGTGACCGTCTCTTTTTATGGCATCCTTAAAATCAAGGTATACGGCAAGCTGCGTATCCCCGACTCCTTTTCCCATATCGCATTGTAACTTGGCATTCCTTGACGCCACGTCCCTTGGCACCAGATTTCCAAAACCCGGATACTTCTCTTCAAGATAATAATCCCTCTCAAATTCTGGAATCTGTACCGGCAATCTCTTGTCTCCAGGTGTTTTTGGGACCCATACCCGACCATCATTTCTAAGGCTTTCACTCATAAGTGTCAATTTCGACTGATACGCACCTTTAACCGGGATGCATGTAGGATGGATTTGTGTAAAACACGGATTTGCAAAAAAAGCCCCTTTTTTGTATGAGGCAAAGGCTGCTGAAACATTTGATGTCATGGAATTTGTCGAAAGGAAGAAGGAATTTCCGTAACCCCCGGTTGCAAGCACAACAGCATCAGCTGAATGCTTTTCAAGAACTCCGGAAACAAGATTTCTAGCGATGATACCCCTTGCCTTTCCGTCTATTACCACAAGATCAAGCATATCTCTTCTTGTAAAAAGTCTGACTTTCTCAGCTGCTATTTGACGTGATAGTGCTCCGTACGCACCTAGTAGCAGTTGCTGTCCGGTTTGCCCCCTGGCATAAAACGTTCTTGATACCTGCGCACCACCAAAACTCCTGTTTGCGAGCTGGCCTCCATACTCTCTTGCAAAAGGAACCCCTTGGGCAACGCACTGATCAATAATACTATTACTGACCTGTGCCAGACGGTAGACATTTGCCTCTCTTGACCTGAAATCACCACCTTTAATAGTATCATAGAAAAGGCGCCATATACTATCCCCGTCATTCTGGTAATTTTTTGCAGCGTTTATCCCACCTTGAGCAGCAATGCTATGCGCGCGGCGCGGGCTATCCTGAATACAGAATGTTTTTACTTCATACCCCAGTTCCGCAAGAGTAGCTGAAGCCGATGCACCGGCGAGACCTGTGCCCACAACAATAATTTCAAATTTCTTCTTATTTGCAGGGTTTACAAGGTTCAGCTCAAATCTGTGCTTATCCCACTTTTCGGAAAGAGGACCAGTAGGTATTTTAGAATCAAGCTTCATTTTTCCACTTTATTATGAAATTAACGTGATAAAAACAGGAAGAGAACCAAATCCAATCCCTACAAACAGGCTGATTG
>JANLHC010000127.1 GCA_024654465.1 Candidatus Scalindua sp. | reverse complement strand
ACTCCTGAGAGTGTACGTTGTATTGCAAGATAATGATCACCGTCTTTTTTAAATTCTTCTTTGAAACGGTATAGAAAATGGATTGTATCATCGACCGATATCCCTATCGCGACACTCGCAATCATAATTGTCGCAACATCCAGATTTATTCCCACGTATCCCATAACGCCCAGGGTAATAGCAATTGGAATCAAGTTGGGTATCATACTCATCATACCAATCCTTACCGATTTCAATAGCAGTGCAATGCATATGAAAATCAAGACAAAGGCCAGCGTGAACGTCTTTATCTGGCTCTTAATCAAATATCCCTGCATATCCATAAGAAGCGGCACTATGCCCGTAATAGAACAATCAACACTTAACGGGAAATTTATTTTAATGAATCCTTCGATATCATTTACTATAGCCTGGTATCTTGAAGAACCAACGTTTTTCATTCTTACGGAAACACGTCCTTCATTGTAATCTTCTGTGTAAAGGCTTTTGACTATACTGTCTCCATGCAGTGAGGCCAGCTTTACATAATCAATAGCCTTCTCCTTTGTTACCATCTGACTGTCTGGGTCATCTTTATTGAGTAACTTGTTAAGATATTTCACATAATCCGCTACAGAAACGCTATTGGTCACCTCGGGAATTTCTTTTAAATACTCCTGTAATTTCCCCATCTTCTCAAGAATATCAGGCTGAAAAATACCACCCGTATTTCCGGCGTCAACAACTATGTCCATGGGAATAAGTCCCATTAATTCCTGCTCAATATGTTCCGTTGATCTTGTTATTTCACTGCTCTCAGGAAACGACTCGAATATGCTGGATTCAGCTTTAATCTTTGTGATTCCGTAAATTGAGACACCAACGAACACCAAACTAAAGACAAATACATATATAGTATTATTCTTAACAAACTTTCCAATAAATCCGTAGATGCCTTGAAATTCCTTATTGCTTGATCCACGGTCTTTTTGAATTTTGATGAATGGCCTACTCATCCATTCCGGAAAAAGAGAAAGTATGCCCGGCACAAGGGTTATACAGACAAAGAATGACATCATTATTCCTGCAGCCATAAATATGCCGGTAGTATTTACCGGTGTTACATCACTGGCTATCAATGAAAGGAAGCCAATTGAAGTAGTAACACACATCAGAAAACAGGGCACACATATGTGTTTGACTGTTTTCAGTATACTTTCTCGTATATCTCCCGAAAGCTTAACTTCCAGATAAAACCTGTTAAGTATGTGCACTGTAGTCGCCAGAGAAATTATGAAAATAAGGGGTATAAGCATCCCTGATACCATATTCATCTTATTATCAAAAATAACAAACAAGCCAACTGTCCACATAATATTAATGATGATCGTTATAGCCGGAATTAATACACCGGAAACATTTTTAAAAAGTGCAACCAGTATAACGAGCGCCACTGCAAACATTACCGGAGTGAAAGTCCTCATGTCTTTTTGTGACATTCGATCCAGTTCTGTATTTACGATTGATGGACCAGCCAGAAAAAAACCTTTCTGTGGGTCGTTTATCTTACCCGCTCCTCCTTGTAATATAGGCAGAGACGGTTCATTATTAATTTCAATTTCTACTGCCTTAAGTATCTCCCTGGTTTCTTTTACCAGTTTCACTCTTGATTCCGGTGATCCCTTTGCCACTGTCGCTATAATCGCAGTTGTTTTACCATCGCTTGATATCACATTGTTAACGTACATAGGATCATCTGAAATCTTTTCTTTAAAAACCTCAAGGATTGATCTTGTCTTGTTTCTCTTTAAAACCTCTTTAAAATACGGAGCTGACAACTTATCCTTGTAAACGCTTGCTAAAGACATTACGCTCCTTACACCCTTAACCGACTCCAAACTTGTTGCTATATCATTAATTAACTTAAGCTTTTTACCGGTGAAAAGGTCATCACCATCCATTGCGATTATAAGAAACTCGTCATCCCCGAACTTGTCTATAAAGTCGTAATAATAATCAAGCTTCGGATCGTTATGTTTCAACCATACTTCAATGGAATTATCAGTCTTTGATTTAATTGCATAATGACCAAAAAAACCGGTTAAAAGCCCTATCA